>JBKKAT010000548.1:0-4500 GCA_046714535.1 Acidobacteriota bacterium
CAACACAACAAGTGACGTATGCAAATCCAGGTTCATCACTTCGCGTGGTTCCAGCAGCCCGTCTTCGTTTTCATCGTTCGAGAGTGTCAAATAGGAGTACATCGGACTTGCATTGTTCAGAACACCATGCGCAGCAACGTGAATAATCTCAAAAGCCGATGCTTCTTTCTTGAACACACTTTCCTGCGCTTTTCGGCCAGTGTATATCCGACTCTTTCGTTTTTCATAGAATTGTGCGAGCGTGTGCACTTCCTTCTCTGTTGCAGGAATCGAGCTTGCCAGAGCGAGAAGTCCGGAAGAAGCTTCCACGTTTTGTCTCTGTTTTTTCATTTCATAAAGCACGCTTAATGAGGAAGCATAAGAGATGGAGAAACGTTCCAGCATGGATTGACCGTTCGTTCCTTGCAACGCTTGGAAGGGAAGTTCCCACAATTCTCGATCCGGCACGATGATGAGTTTCCGGGCCCTTTGAAAATATTTCTCGGCCGGATGCAGAAGACTCTTGTAAAGGTTCTCGCCGGTTTGCGTTGAGCGAAGGTCCCTTTTTCCGAGTTGTTGGCGATAGCTTTTCGTTAGTTCGGCAAGGCCCTTCTGCTTTACGGGAATCTTGACCACGTTTAGCTCGGGCTTGTTTTCTTGACCTGTCCAGACAAAGAGAAAAGTCTGTTCTTTGGATACGCTGTACTCAAGGATTGCTGTATCTGAATCCGCAAGAGTGCCGATCTTCTTCGGATCAATCGATGCAATCTCGGCCCGCTGCGTTTTCAAAACCGGATGCGTCGCGTACAGGTTTGTTTGAAATGCTTCCAATTACATCCGCGCATTTTGAACCTGCGCTTTCAGTTCCTGGACACGCGTTGGATTAGAATTCGTTTTTTCCGCGATGAACCTGCCATTCAAGATCCTCAGATCGGTTGTCAGATCCTGCTCTTTCATTGCTTCCTCTGCGCTCATCTGCTTTGTAATTTCCACTCTTCCGTTCTGCAACACGTCCAGCAACACACGCCCCTTGATTCTTTCAGCATACTGAAATGCTTCCACATTTCTATTTTGTTGAACAAGCAATTCAATCATCAAATAAAATGGTTGCTCGCGGGTTGCCAGAAATTGCTGGGTCGCAGTTTCGGCACCCACCACTTGTTGCCGGAGCGATTCCACAGCTTCAATTGCTTCCCGCAGTTTTGTCTCGGCGCGATCACTTTCTCCTTTGCGCATCAATATGCGGGCCTGTTGTGACAGGACCGCCCACAGGAGATCTGCAAATTCGACTTCTTTCGTCAACTCATGTGCTCGCTCCGCAAAACGCTCCGCTTCTTCAAAACTGTTTTGCGTAAAATGGACCGTTGAAAGCCCGAGCAATACTTCTGCTGCGCGACCTTTCATATTTAACTCTTCATAAAGAGTCAGACTCTTGAAGTAATGCTCACGCGCTTCTTCGTACTGCCCCATCAACTCATACGTTCCGGCTGTGGCATAGGAAACGGCAGCAACTCCGGCCTTGTCGTTGATTTGCTCTCTAAGCGCGTGACTCTTTTTGTAATATTGGTGCGCCGTGCCGTATCGGCCCGTGAGCGCATAAATTCCACCGGCATTTGCAACCGCGGTCGCTTCGAGATATTGATCGCCGGCTTTTTTTGACAGATCCCCGGCCTGTAAGTACAAATCAAGAGCAAGGTCGTAATTGCCCTGCTTCTCATGAATGAAGCCGATATTAATCCTGGAACTGATGATCCCCCGGGGTGCTCCCAGCTCTTCTCGCAGGGTCATTGCTCTCAAGTGATAATGAAGAGCCAGCCGGTAATTCCCCATGTCCGTGAAGGTGTTTCCCATATTATTGAGCACCACTGAGAGGTTCGGTTTTTGACCTGCCTCTTTATACACCTTCTCTGCCTTCGCATAGTTTTCCAATGCGAGCTCATTGCGGCCCATATCGTTGTAAACCGTTCCACGGTTCACGAGCACTCCGGCAGCTCCTTTTGCATCGTGAATTTCATTGAAAAGGTTCAGACTTTGCTCATACAACTCCAATGCTTTTTTGGGATTTCCATAATAATCGTAAACGTTTGCCGTCAAATTCAGTGTCCTCGCCTGCCCGGTGAGATCGTTCAGCTTTTTGTAAATCGCCAGAGTTTGCCCGTAGTATTGCAAGGCAGGTTCCCAATTTTGTTGCTCGCTACGGATCCTCCCCAAATTTTGAAGTGACTGAGCCTCTACCTCCTCATCCGGAAGGGAACGACCGATCGTTAAAGCCTGTTGAGAATCCCGTTCTGCATCTTCATATTTTTCCTCGCCCATGTACGTTCGCCCGCGCTGAACCAGAGCAAGCGCTTTTCCTTTTTGATCGTTGATCGAAGTTGCAATCTGTAGAATGAGCTCACAGATCTCGCGCGCTGCCTCATATTCTCCCTTCAGCGTCAGCGGCGACACATTTTTCAATAACGCTTCGCGCAGAGGCACACCCACAAGACTTTCGTTTTCCCGTATTAGTGAGGCGCGTTCGGTTTCTGTTTTAGCGGAAATCAAAACCTGAGCGAACGACTCGATCGGATCAGAAGCTGGATTTTGAAACGCAAGCAGAAGAAAAAAGAATAAAGGCATGAGCCAATTCCCGATAATGTTCCTATTTGTGTGTTGCGTGGATTTCCCCTCCTTATGAAGGAGGGGATTAAGGGGAGGTTGGGAGCCCTTGCATTAGGACAACCCCCTCTTTCTCTCCCCCTTTATAGGGGGAGAAATCGAGCAACATACGTTTGAGACATTACTCAATTCCCGGCGACTCAACGCTTCCTCCATTCTATCAGAAAGGTAATATCCGGCTCCTTTCAAGCATCAGATCAAGTGAAGGAGGTTAACTGTGATGCAATACTTGATGGCGGTCCTGTTCTTCTTTTCCACGATTGGTTTTGTCTTTTCACAAGCACTTGACAAGGTTCCGGCAGCAGATAAGAAAGGAGCCCGCGATAATGCTCTGTTAAAGAGATACGAAGGTTCCTTCATCGTTGCGTATGAACACAAATCATTTGATGAATTCAATTTGCCGCTCTCAAAACTGGAACAGTTACCGGATGACAAAAAAGATGCGCACAATAATCGTGTCTATGAGCCGAAGCAAAAAAAGAGTCTGGAAGGAGAGCGGACGCGCATCGTGTACGTAATTCCGCCAGATCGTTCACCGCTAGAAGTGCTCCGAAACTATCAGGAAGAAATCGAAGGTAAAGGCGGGAAAGTCCTGTATCAGTGCAAAGCCGAAGGTTGCGGTGGGGATCAAAGCCGAAGCAGCCATGGAGGTGGAGGGGATATGAGTCTCTCCATGTATCTTTATCCCCCTGAGCGGGTTCAAGATACGAACTTTAATAATGGACATTGCACTCAAACGATCCAGATTACGGACCAGAGATACTTAGCCGCAGAAATCCCGGGCGAAGGGGCTCACGTTTCAGTACTGACATATACGGTGCATGACGACGGGTATTGCAAACAAGTAGATGGCCGAACGGTCGCCGCAGTTGATGTTTTGCAAACGAAATCACGCGAACAAAAAATGGTGACCGTGAATGCCTCGGAAATGGCAAGCAAGATTGCGCAAACCGGGAGCATCGCGCTTTATGGAATTTATTTTGATTTCAACAAAGCGGATCTGAAACCGGAATCAGATGTAACCCTCGAGCAAATTGCGCAGTTGTTAAAAAAGGATGGCGGATTGAAGTTGCTCGTTGTGGGACACACGGACAATGTCGGCACCTACGATTTTAATGTCGGGTTGTCGCAACGCCGCGCCGCTGCGGTTGTTGGCGCACTCAACGGAAAGTACTCGATTGCTAAAGCCCGACTAACACCGGTCGGCGTTTCCTTCGCAGCTCCCGTCGCATCAAACAAAACAGATGAAGGACGCGCGAAGAACCGTCGCGTTGAACTCGTTCAGAACTAAGGGAGGAAGAATCATGAAAAGAACAATTGTTTTTGTAATGTTTGTCCTGGCATTGGGCTTCTTCGCCGACTCGGCCATAGCGGCCAGCGGTGTTAAACGGTTTTATGTAACTAAGAATAGTGACTTCGATGGAAGTCAGGCACTTCAGGCCTGTGCTCCAGGATTTCACATGGCGTCATTATGGGAGATTTATGAGGTTCAAGATCTCCGGTACGAAAGAACGCTTGGATTCCAAAATGCAGATTCCGGCTTCGGGCCACCCTCAGGTGTCTTTGGCTGGGTTCGAACCGGTTGGACTCCCGAAGTCGCCGGTACCGGTCGCGCGAATTGCAATATCTGGAGTAGCAACAATTCATCCTTTGACGGAACAATGATTGAACTTCCAATTGACTGGGAAAATCTCGACCTTGGAAATGAAATCGGATCCTGGCACGCAGGCACTTCCAGCTGCGATTTCAAGGCGCGCGTTTGGTGCGTCCAGAATTAGATCTGCAGAAAAATGAACGCCGGCTTCAGCCGGCATAAAGGGAAGGCAGGCTTTAGCCTGCCTCTTGCTTTAGCACGGGATTTGT
>JBKKAT010000549.1:0-3921 GCA_046714535.1 Acidobacteriota bacterium
CTAAAGCCTGCCTTCCCTTTATGCCGGCTGAAGCCGGCGGTCATTTAGCCGGGGCTCCATACAAACGTTTTGGGCTACAATAGAATCCCTATGCCGGTTGCTTTAAAGATTTCCGAGCTCACCAAAGTTTACAAGACCGGTTTTATCCCGAAAAAGATTGTTGCTCTGCAGCAGGTTTCACTGGATGTGGAACAAGGTGAAATTTTTGGACTTCTCGGCCCCAATGGCGCCGGAAAAACAACCGCGCTGAAATGCATCCTGAGTCTTGTACACCCGAATTCGGGGACGATCGAACTGCTGGGAGACCCTGTTCCCTCGCCCAAAGCGATGGCCCGAATCGGATTTCTCTCGGAGAATCCCTACGTTTATGAGTTTCTTAGCGGCCGGGAATACCTGACGTTCTCCGGACAACTGCACGGCGTATCCAAAGATCAAGCTCGAAAAAAAGCGGATGAGCTCCTGCATTTCTTTCATCTGGATGACGCAGCCAACAGGCCACTCCGGAAGTATTCAAAGGGTATGTTGCAACGGATCGGCCTCGCCCAGGCGCTGGTGAATGATCCTGATTTTCTGATTCTCGATGAACCCATGTCCGGTCTGGATCCTGTAGGTAGAAAAGAGGTACGGGACCTCTTGCTCTCATTAAAGAATAAGGGGCGAACTTTGCTTTTCAGTTCTCACATCCTTTCCGATGCCGAAATGATCTGCGACCGCGTCGCCATCCTGGTCAAAGGCAAGATCCAGATGGTAGGAAAAGTGCAAACTTTGATGAAGCAAGTGGATGGTTACGAAATCACCATCAACAGCAAACAGGCTTTCAAGATGGATGGAATCCCTCATGAAGTCATTACAAGGGCCGATTCACAGTATCTGCTGCGGGTTCTCTCGATCAAGGAACTGCATTCGATCATCACAGAATCGGAAAAACAAAATTTCGAAATTGAATCGATCGTGCCACAAAGACAAACACTCGAAGATCTCTACCTGAAGCGCATCCAGGAATGACGAATGAAGGCCATTCAAGCGATCGCACTCCTGACGTTCAAGGAAGCCATCCGCAGCAAGATTCTGTATTTGCTGTTCTTTTTTGCCGTGGGACTCATTTCGCTTTCCTGGATTATCGGACAATTGACCGTGGGCGATGAATTGAAAATCATTAAAGACCTCGGCATCAATGGGATCCATTTTTTCGGTGTCCTGATCACCGTATTTATAGGGATTGGACTCGTTTTTCGCGAGATGGAAAAAAGGACCATCTACATGGTCCTGAGCAAACCTCTACGCCGGTACCATTTCATGCTGGGAAAATTTTTTGGCATGGCCTTCACTCTACTTCTGATTCTTTGCACGCTGGTTGCGGTTTTCTATCTGGTCCTGACCCTGAAAGGTGATGCGAATCCGCGATTGCTCCTGTCGTTTTATATGATTTATCTGGAGTGGTTGATCATCACCGGCATCGCACTATTGTTCTCCTCTTTCTCTACGCCTTTGTTAAGCACAATGCTGACGCTTGCCTGTTTTTTCGCCGGCCATCTCACCGAAAGCCTACTCATGTTTAAAAGTCGCATTGCTTCGGAGATCACGAATGCGGTGCTGACAGCTCTCTTTTATATCCTTCCCAATCTGGAAATCTTCAATATCCGCGCGCAGGTGGTTCACAATCTTCCCTTGCCTTCGGGCTTTTTCGTCGAAGCAACGCTCTATTGGGTCTTCTACCTGACTACTCTTTTGTTGGTTGCGATTGCAATCTTTCAAAAGAAAGATTTCGTATGAAGGCAAAGGCTCGAACTTCTTTTGTTATCGTCGGGGCGATCCTGGCAGCGTTTTCTCTAGCCATTCTGGTGCATATCGATGTGTATAAAAAATACAGGTCGAACAACAGCTTCCTCTCCCCTATGCTGTACTTACCTTCCGGAAAATATTTGAAGCCGGCATCCTTTGGATATCACGGCTTGCTCGCTGATTTTATCTATTTGTGGTCGATTCAATATTACGGTGATCCTGCCTTTCAACCGCGAATGGAGTATCTGAAACATACGTACGACCTGATCACAGAGCTCGATCCGCAGTATCTGGACGCTTATCAGATGGGGGCACTTTTCCTGTTTTATGAGGGAAAAAATCCAAAAGCAGGATTGGAGTTGTTGGATCAAGGTCTTTTCCACAATCCGCACGAATGGGTTTTCCCCATGGATGCAGGATTTTATTGCATGATGAACCTGAAAGACAAAGAACTTGCGTACGCTTATTTCAATAAGGCTTCAACAATTCCCGGCGCACCTTCGGGGGCCAGACGCGCTGCCGCAAGCATGCGTTTCAAACTGGGAGACAAGAAATCGGCGCTTCTTTTATGGACGGAAGTTTATGAGATAGCAGATTCATCCATTGAAAAACAAACCGCTCATCAACATGTGCATGATCTGACCGTTTTGATTGATCTCGACACAATTCGTACGGCGATCTCGGAGTTTCACAAAGACTATGGGCGGATGCCTTTGAATTTGGAACAGCTTGCTTCCAGGGGTTTTTTGAAACAGGTGCCACTCGATCCTGAAGGAAATTCCTACGAATACGAACCGAAAAACGGAACCGTGAAATACGCGACCCAGCTGACTTTATACAGCCGATATCAATGAAAAAAGTCCTTTTAGTGGAAGATAAAGAATCACTCCGGGAGATGCTCAAACGCGCTCTGCAAGAGAATCAGTTTGATGTAGAAGAAGCCCGGGATGGGATTGAAGCTGTTCAGAAAATACGAAATCAGCGATATTTGCTGATTCTTTCCGATGTTCGTTTACCACATGTGGAAGGACTCGAACTATTAAGGGTCGCAAAAGAAGTGGATCCGGACAATGTGATCATTTTCATGACAGCTTTTGGCTCAATCGAAATTGCTGTGGAAGCAATGAAGAATGGCGCATACGATTTCCTCCCCAAGCCAGTGGATATTCACCATCTTCTGATGCTGGTAAAACGGGTGCAACAAGGGCAGCAAATCCGGTATGAAAACATGATTCTGAAGGAAGAATTCGCCAGATCACTGGGATTCCCGCGCATCATCGGAGAAGATCGCGCCTTCCGTGATGTTTCCCTGGCGATTCAGAAAGCTGCTCCCACCGATGCCACAGTTTTACTTTCCGGTGAGAGCGGAACAGGGAAAGAACTTTTTGCGCGCGCAATTCATCATCTGAGTACAAGACAACAAGCTCCTTTTGTTGCTATCAATTGCGCAGCCATCCCTGAAATGCTTTTGGAGAATGAATTATTCGGTCACGAAAAAGGGGCCTTCACCGGCGCTACCCACCGGAAGCTGGGAAAGTTTGAAATGGCGGGCGGAGGGTCCATGTTTCTCGATGAAATCGGAGAAATGAGCCTACCGCTACAAGCCAAACTTCTCAGAGTGCTGCAAGAACGATCCTTTGACCGGGTTGGAGGGACCACCCCGATTCATGTCGATATTCGGATCATTGCAGCCACCAACCGGAATCTTGAACAATTGGTCAAAGCGCGTGAATTCAGGGAAGATCTGTACTTTCGCCTCTCTGTTTTTCCCATCCATATTCCTCCCCTGCGGCAAAGGAAAAAAGATATTCCGCTTCTCGCGGAACATTTTCTGGATGTCTTCAGTCGCGAGTTAAAACGGGGAAAAATGAGGCTTTCGGAGAGCGCGGTGCAAAAGCTTCTACAATATTCGTGGCCCGGCAATATCCGGGAACTTCAAAATTGTCTGGAGCGGGCGGTAATTCTCTGCGACCGTCAGACGATCGAAGACAAAGATATTTTGACCACCTCTGCCGCCACGAGTGGAAGCATCGCAGATTACTTGAATTTGCAAGCGCCTCTGGCGGACATACGCCGTCATGCCGCGGAAGAGGCGGAAAAATGCGCGTTGGAAAAAGCCTGGAGCGAACAGAATCAAGA
>JBKKAT010000550.1:0-8365 GCA_046714535.1 Acidobacteriota bacterium
CCCAAACCCGGTGTGGGGAAGGAAGGCATTGGAATTCCGGGCAGCACGCCATACGAAGAGTTGATGAAGTTGCCGGGAAAGCGGGGATTTCCAAAATCGCGGTTGGCGTCTTGTTTGCCGAGACGCACCTGCAGCCATCCGCTGAGCCGCTGGTGAAGCCAGAATTCGCTGAGCTGCGTGAATGATTCCGCCTCCAGGTTTGTTACCGGCATGATTAAATTGAGCTCATCGGAGACGCCACTGCCGTGCGCAGTTTGACCATAAAACAGCAGCGAACCGCCTCTCCACAGGCCAAGCTTCTCGTTATCAACTATTAATATGAGATCGATATTCCCGCGATACGTGAGGTCTTCGGCGTCACCAATTCCAAAGAATTCAGTGGTGTAATCGAGATCAATGTGAAGCCCATACTCCTCTTCAAGCCGCGTGCGCATACCACCCCAATCGCCCGTCGCGTCTTCGCGATCATCCCAACCCGCCCCGGCGCACAGTAAAACCGTCAGGACCAGGATCATTGCCGCAGGGATTCGGCTCTTCTGAGAAAGTTTTTGTACGCTAACCACGCTACCTCACATTCTATCGTACGGTAGCCATGTTTCTGTTGTGATCTTTCAATGGAAGTTTGAAAGCATTGGTTTTCTCGCGGATTTCGTGCAACAAGTGACAGATTTGCAGTCAATGCAGCCGCTCGGGGAGCGGCAGCATTAGAAGATCGTGAAAGAGTCTCTCATAGGCGTCCACAACATTCTCCCAGGAGTATGCAGTCTTTACACGTAGTTGAGCCTTAGCACGGTAAGCTTCCACCAGATCGTGTTCAGCTAATATCTGCTTGAGAACCGCTCTCAAACTTTCCGCGCCAATTTTGCCGTCATAGTGAAGACCGGATTCGCCGATTGTTTCAAGATTTTCCGGAGTATTGTTCACGATTACGCAATTGCCGAACGCCATTGATTCCAAAACTGCCGGGTGAGTACCGCCAACGCTGGAAGTTTCAACGAAGGCATATGCGTGTGAACTGAGTTCATTGTATCCCCTTCCAAACACATAGCCTGTAAAAACGAAACGCGGATCACCATTGGCCAGAGATCGTAGCCTTTTCTGATAGTCCTCAGCATAGGGAGCGTCTCCGACAATCACGCATTTGAAATCGGATGGGATCTCCCGAAAAGCATCCACCAGATGATGCGCGCAGTTTTCGGGAACCAATCGGCCAACAAACAAAAGGTATCTGCGAGGTTTCAGATCGTATTTTTTCAGTGTTTCATCTGCTGGAACGATTTCTACTTCAGAGCCATAAGGAATATAGATCGGCTTCCGTCCGTACTGTGATTCATAGTACTGCTGAACGACTCGCGAATCCGTTACATATTGGTTCGGAAGTTTTGTGGCGAGATACTCTGCAAACTGAATGTACTTTTTTGCCAGAACCGGCCATTTTTCCCTTTTCCAATCCAGACCATCAACATTCAATACGGTTTTCGTTCCAACAATTCGGGGAATCCAGGTTACGGGACTATTCCCGGCAATAAAGTACAAAGCTATATCGAAGCTTTTCCTCAATGCATGAAGCGAGGAAAGAAAAGAATGCACCAGCGTATCCAGATATTTGTTTTGAATGGTGGGCAGTTTTACAAGTTCTGTTCCCTTATAAGTCTTTTCCGGATATCGAATGTGATGCGATCTGCAATACACGGTGACTTGATGGCCGCGTTGAACGAGCCGTTCCCCCATTTGTTCAACACAGGTTTCAAAACCACTATAGCTTGCGGGAATTCCACGAGTTCCTAGAAGCGCGATTTTCATGAAGGCCGTTTCATCGCCTCCTCATAACTTTGAAGAGTAATCATTGCCGTTTTATCCCAATTGAATTTCTCAACTTGATTCTTTCCTTTTTCAATCAGCTTCTTTCTCAGCTCCTGATCCGTCAGAATCTTTTCAATACCGCTGGCGATCGAATAGACATCCAGCGGATTGACCAGAAGAGCCGCATCTTCCAGAATCTCACGGAATATGGGAATGTCGGAAGCAACCACCGGTGTTCCCGATGCCATTGCTTCCAGTGGAGGAAGGCCGAAGCCTTCATATTCTGACGGATAGATGAATACATCAGCTGCATGATACAAAGCCGGTAAATCTTCTTCGGGAACATAGCCGCAAAAATGAATGTCCTGCTGATACTTGCATTGTTTTAAAGTTTGCTTTAGTTCCTCCGGTTCCAGATAAACTTTTCCCGCAATCAGCAGTTTATGTTTGACTGCGCCTTTGTCGCGAAGATGAGAATAGGCTTGAATCAAGCGATTCAGATTTTTTCGAGGGTCAATTCTGCCAACGTACAAAAAGAATTTATCGTTTAACGGATAGCGGTCGCTCACCTTACTTAAATCTTTGTGATTTGAAAAAACATTCTGATCCACACCGTAGTGCGCGACACGAATCTTATCTTTCGGAAGTTGCATCAAGCGGATCAGATCATCCCTGGAAACGCACGAAGCAGTCAAAATCGATCTGGCCCTTCTCGCCGAAATGGGAAGAAGCATTCTGAAAAGCAATCGCTCGAACCGGCTAAAATACTCGGGAAATCGGAACGGCGTCAGATCATGAATCGTGTTCACCAGCACTCCGCGATGGCCCACGGGAGCAAAGTACTGGACATGGAGGACATCAATCTTCTCCCGTTTTGTTGCCCGGCAAAGTGAAACAAACACTCTAAGCCACGCTGGTGAACGAAGAATCTGAATGATTTCGATGTTTTTCCGGTTTGCAAGATTTTTATAAAAAGGATGTGTCGCGTCGGTTACAAACAGCACATATTGATTCTTAGTGTCTATTTTCGTCAGGTGAAGAACCAGATTCTGGATGTATGTACAATTCCCTGTCCCGTCCCGTTCCGCTGCGTGTGCATCAATGCCAATGCGCATGCTTCACTTTTTCTTTTTTATGCCCTTAGTTTGAGCAGCTTCTGCCATCGCTAGCCATCCGCGCTGTAATTTTTTCGCAGGCACGCTGGAAAGGTAAGGTTTGATATCAAGGACCGGTGTTCCATCCAACATGTCGATTCCTTGCAGATGAAGTCGCAGACCATCGCGTCGCACCAACTCCACCACCGTCAATCCAATGGGATTCGGCCGTTGAGGAGAACGGGTCGAAAATACGCCATGCGGTTTATTATCCGAGGGAGGATACGCGGTTAAATCAAATCCTTTTTCCTGATGAAAAATCCAAATGATAAACAGATGAGAAAAACCTTCAATGTCCTTTAATCCCTCTCTAAACTGCGGCAAAAGTTCCAGAACTCCCGCTGCGCGGTGCTCCGCACCAAGCCCCTTGGGGATCTCCGAACGTTCCTTATAAACAGATTGGATGTACCCGATCGGACTCATGCGCCAGTATTTTTTTGTTTTCATTGTTCCCTGTCCAGTGTCCAGCTCAATTTATATTTTGCGCTCAAAGAGTGGGATAATCTTTGACCTTACAGTGTTATGCCTAAATACGCATTTGTTCTCCACACGGTAACACAAGTTTTGGAGAATGGCACCCTTTTAACGGAGGCGCTTTTCTTTCCTGAATTCTCCCGTTTTGGAGAAGATGCCAATAAATTATCAGCGGCTTGTTTGTGAACGCAATCCCTCCGCTACAGTCGGAAGGCGGAATCCATATTTTTGCGGCAAAGAAGGAAACTTGCGTCCCTTGCCATCTTTTCTTAGGATAGTTTCTCAGATATGCATCTGGCTCGCCGTGCAATAGCACTATTGCTTGTTTGTTGTATTTCAGCCTTCCTGACAGCCCAGGAGCCGCTCAAAGAAGATCTACAGGTGACCCTAGTTGCCCTCTATGTTTCGGCAAGGGACACGCGTGGAGATTTTGTCACCGGCCTGACTCCGGAAGACTTCCTCTTGCAGGAAAATGGCATTCCACAAACCATTAGTTCCTTTAGCTCAGGAAATGAAGATGTTCCCCTCACTGTTGCCTTTGTGGTGGATAACAGTGGAAGTATGACCGCTGCCGATCTGGATATGGCCCGCGCAACAGGGTTGTTGCTACTGAAACAAATGAAACCGAATGACAAGATGTCCTTGATTGCCTTTCGTCATGACACCACTTCCCTTGTCGAGCTGACTTTTGAAAAGAACAAAATTGAAAATATACTTCGCACCATGAAGCCACAGTATGGTACCACGGCGCTTTTCGATGCGATCTATTATGCGGCCGGCAAATTGGATAACGAACTGGGTAGAAAAGTTCTAATTTTGTTTTCCGATGGTCAGGATAATACGAGCTTTCGAAAGTTGAATAATCTTTTGAATGAAGTAGCGGCACTTTCAGACATTACGATCCTTTCTATCGGGACGTTGCTTCATAAGGAAGAAATGAATCGATTCGGCGCCATCGAAGAATACAAGAAGGGTCGAACTGCGATGGAACAACTTGCTGCTGTCACGGGTGGATTCAGCATATTTCCGGAGAATACGACACAAATGGAAAAGGCAGTAACCGATTTCCGTAGTCTGATCCACAATCAATACACGCTGGGCTACTATCCCACAAACCGGAATGCCGATGGCACATGGCGAGAAATTACACTTCAGTGCAAACGGAAAGGAGTTCGATTGTTATCGCGCACCGGCTACTACGCGCGGAGCCAGCCTGATCGCTAGTGTCCTGTAACACTTATATCTTGATCGTATTTACGGAGCATCCTACTATTGAGGGCGAACCAGCAGCAAGCTTCGATCACGCCCCAAAGTATCAGGATGGCAATCAGGGAAACATCTTGTTGGATCCATGACAACATTGGCTAAATAAATAAAATTGAGCTTCGTCAGGACGCGACAACAGGCTATGGAAATAACTGAAACGGTTGATCGAGTTTCGACCGAACCACAGAAAAGTGCTTCCGGTCAGTCGTCAGAATATCGAAAACCTTTCGACGTTCGCACATCGCCACAACGGAGGCATCGACAAAACCAAGATTCAAGCGTTCATACTTTTCCATCAACTCTACACAACGTGATAGATCTTCATTCACAAAGTGATCAACACTCATTTCGCCAAGCGAAAGGGACTGCAAAAAGGCAACTTCAGCTGCGGCGCCGAGGTAACGGTTTAAGAGATAGCAAGCTTCTGGAATCACTGCGCACGAAACGATCAGGGTCCCTCTATTACCTTCAAGAAACCGGGCGCAACGCACGTGCCATGAATCGCTCTGATCGGCCAGCGCAAAGATCACGCCCGTATCAATAGCTACTTGTCCCCGTGCTTGTCTCTTTTCCACAGCAGTTCTTCGTGTCGCTCGGCAATGTCTTTCCTACCACTATTTCCGATTCCCAAAAAGGACAATTTCCTGCGCGGCCTCTTTTTACGCACATAGCTCTGCATTGCTTCCCGCATGACTTCGGCAACACTTTTCTTTTCTTTGGCCGAAATCTCCCGAATCTCAGAAAGAAGTTCTTCATCGGCAAAAATAGTTGTTCTTTTCATGTCATATATATGCTATATGACCTAGGGTGCGGGGTCAAGGCGCGTCGAGGCGTTTTTGCATCTTCGCCCGATGACTATCTGGCCGATGAGGCATGAATGGACGTCGGACTGAATGCACGGTTCGTTTTCAGTTGGCGGCTCTTGCCGTTCGTCGAGTCAACAAGCCAGATTTCACCCGGACCTAATTTTCCGTCTATGGAAGGATTGAGCACTACGGCTAATGTTGATCCATCCGCAGTCCAGGTAAAGCTGCGCGGATACGCATGAAATGCATCTCCTACCGGAGATGTTTTTCGATCTGCAATTGTCACTCGTTCGAACCGATAAGGTCTGCCGCTGATGTTCGATCCAACTCCGATGATGAGCCCTTTACCATCCGGCGTCCATATGAGCGCGGTTACGATCCAATCATTCGCGGGTTGTGTAATCAAAATACTGGTCTGGCGGGTATTGAGATGTCGTTGATCTGCTCGCGACAAAGGCTTCTACAAATCGGAAAACTGTAGAAACAGTTACTGCATCGTATGCATGGCAGTAGAGAAAGAGGAAGCAGCCGTTTTCATACGACGCTTCCTGCGATATCCAAAATATGAAAACAAAAAGGAATCGAATGGGAACTGTTATCTGGGTTTCGCACACCGGTATTTCCTACTGGCAGATTCACAAAACGGAAGAAAACCTCTGATCATGCCGCGGCATTGCTGCTGAATGCGATTGGCTTTAAGCATCCGAGCCTTCCATACCTGGAGATTTTACCGTTGCAACCTCTCGCCGGCTGGTTGGATTTGAGCCTGTGGGCAGCGGATCAAGTGGCTTTCGCTGTGCCTTCGTTGCAAAGCCCGGCACAGGAGATCCAAAACCTCTGATCTTTTTTGTTCCAGTTCTTCAAGCTGAGTCACACAGAAAAAAGAACTTTGCCACTTTCATGTCGTGCACCTTCCATTGGCTTAGGATTTGCTTAAATTACAATAGTGGAGTAGACAATGCATAACAAAACATTTCAGATGGCTCTCCTGGCCTTACTTGTAGTTTCTGTAAGTTTTGTAAACCTCGCACAAGCAGAGGACCCGCCAGGGAAAAAATTATTTGTGACAAATAAGTGCAACACATGTCATTCGATCGAATCTCAGGGAATCACCAAAACACTTGCCAGTTCCAAAGCGCCGGATCAATCTAAAGTAGGTTCCGAACGCAACGCCGAGTGGCTTACAAAATACCTGCTAAAGACCCAGGACCTGAACGGAAAGAAACATGCGAAAGCTTGGACCGGTAAAAAGGAAGATCTCGCGGAACTGGTGAAATGGCTCGAAACGTTAAAATCAGCAGAGAAAAAATGAAGCTCTAAGGACATTCCTCCATCCTATCGATTTCGGGAGAAGACACTATGATTACACCAGCCGCAATTCTGGTAGCAATCATCTTGACCACTATTCTCCTCATTGCTTTGATATTGGTCAGACCGGGGATCACAGCATCGCGAGTCGGGAGAGTACTGGCCTTCCTCTCGCTTTTCATTTTCCCAATTCTTGCTGCTTTGATGGGGACCGCACAGCATGTGGAACATTCAAAGAAAACCGAATTCTGTTTATCCTGTCATGTGATGGAGCCCTACGGCAAGAGTTTGCGTGTCGATAACAGAGAGTACATCCCTGCAGTTCACTTTCAAAATCACATGGTGCCGCCTGGCAGCGCATGCTTCACGTGCCACACCGACTACACGCTTTATGGAGATTTTGATGCCAAGCTCAGGGGCTTGAGACATGTCTATGTAAATTACATCGGGCAAGTCCCAAAGAAGATTCACTTGTATAAACCTTACAACAATCGGGAATGTTTACACTGCCACCTGGGAGGCAGATCGTTTGAAGAAGGGGCAACGCACAATGAAGAGCCACAACGCCTTCCACTCGTGAAGGCAAACAAACTCTCCTGTATGAGCAGCGGTTGTCATGAAGTTTCGCACAACGTGAACAAGTTGAATGAAGTCAGTTTTTGGAAGGAGCCATCAAAATGAGATCAATCCTGGAGCGCCGACTGCAGATCTCTGGAATACTGATTCTCATGGGACTGGTCACTGAGCTAATTTCCTTACGTTGGGCCCACCCCACAGCCTTTCTCTTGTTTGTCATCATCGGGGGAGTGTTTTTAATTTCCGGCATTCTTTTTTATCTGTATTCGCTGATTGCGCAACGTGAACAACAACCGTGATGATTGTCGCAATGCGACATCTTGTCAATGAAGATCGAATCACCCTCCACTGGGATTCCACTTGTACATATTTTTGGTACAATCATTGTTAGCATACTCGTGATGCAGAATCGGTCACCATAAAACATCCCACCAACGCTTCTACCATATTCGAATCTAATCATTCGCTTCAGGCAAGAGAGGTTACAAGATGAAAAGAATAAACTGGAACAAGGCCGTATTCCTTCTATTGATCTTTTGCGTACCTCTTGTGCTGCTGACGATTGTTTCTCGTGCGAATGGCCAGGAAGAGACCTCTCCACCCGCTGCTACCCAGAGTGGTTATGTGGGCGAAGAGCAATGCCTTGCGTGTCATGAAGATATCGCAGCCGGGTGGAAGAAAACGATTCACGCCAAGAAGGGTTTTTCGATGCATACCGAACAGGGCTGTGAAACCTGTCACGGCCCCGGCGCTGCACACGTAGAGTCAGGTGGTGACAAGACTCTGATCCGGAGCTTCAAGACAATGAAAGCGTCAGAAGCTTCCCAAAAGTGTCTGGAATGTCATGAGAAAGGCAAACAAACGATGTGGCCTGGCTCTGTTCATGCGAATCGCGATCTAAGCTGCGTTACGTGCCATTCCGTTCACAATCCAAAATCCGAAAAATTCCAACTAAAGACAGCGAAGGTTGAACAAAGC
>JBKKAT010000551.1:0-3786 GCA_046714535.1 Acidobacteriota bacterium
ATCTATGGAGATATCACCTGGATGGGTTACGTCGGAAAGGATGTGCCCGCAAAACATCAGGAGATTTTTGACATTGTAAAAGGAGCGCAGAAAAGCTCGTTTCGTTTGATTTCGGACAATTACAAAAAAGGGGAAAGCACGTACGGATGGGAGGCGGATCAAGCGGCTCGTGATTACATCAGCGAAAGGGGGTATGGCGACTATTATTTGCATCGCACCGGGCACAACATCGGTCAGGAAGTGCATGGCAACGGTGCGCATCTGGATAATCTGGAGACGCGAGATCTCCGCAAACTAATTCCAAACACCGGTTTCTCGATAGAACCGGGAATCTATCTGCCTCAGTTCGGGGTACGAAGCGAAATCGATGTATTCATCGGGAGCGAAGGTCCCGTGATTACGTCGCCTGAACAGAATGAGATTTTGAAGCTCTTGTAGGCAGATCAGCAACTCTTCCGGAAAATATGATTACAAAAGTTAAACTTCTAGCATTCACGGCAGCGAAGACCGGCGCCTCCTGGGTTACGGCGCTCTGGACATTTCCATCCGTTCTGGCGTCCGCCATGTTGATCGCGTGGGCAGCGGAAGCCGCGCAATTCTTGATGTCGCAAGGTCTTGCGCTTGCGATCCTCGCGTGGTTGCAAACGCTTCCAGAGTTTGCAGTAGAGGCTGTTATCGCACACGAAGCCTCGAAAGATCCGGAAAAAATCCATCTCGTCACTGCAAATTTTACAGGCTCTTTGCGGTTACTCACCGGCGTTGGTTGGCCGTTGATTTTTGGCACAGCGGCATTCTTCTATCGCAAGAAAACACGGAAGCCATTAGGTCAAATCGAATTGGAAGATGAACATTGCATTGAAGTCATCGGTCTTGTGATTTCTATTCTTTATTTCTGCTGGGTCTATTTCAAAGGAACTCTAAATTTGTGGGACAGCATGTGGCTCATTTTTATCTATGCAGCTTATCTATATGTGCTCCGGAAAATTCCCGCAAAAACTGAAGAAGAAATTGGAGATCTGGAATATATACCCCGAATGATTTTGAGTTTTCGAAAGGCAATCCGGAATACCATTATCATCGGATTGTTTCTTGCCGGCGGTTTGATTCTTTATTTCGTCGCCCATCCATTTCTGCAGAGTATGCTGGCGGTTGCTCTGGCGATGGGGGTTAGCGAATTTATTTTTGTGCAATGGGTTTCTCCTTTCTTGTCGGAATTTCCCGAAAAGGTCTCGGCTTTCCACTGGGCAAGACAGGCACGCAAAGCGCCAATGGCGCTCATGAACATGGTCTCCTCGAACATCAATCAATGGACCATGCTCATCGCCATGATCCCTTTCGTTTACAGTTATGGCATTGGCACCCCTTCAGAAATCCATTTCGATCTTCACCAAAAAGAAGAAATTCTTTTGACTCTCGCGCAGGCATTTGTCGGATTCATGCTCCTGCTGAACATGAGTTTTTCCTGGTACGAAGCCGCGGGTTTGTTCTTGCTTTGGCTGGCTCAATTTATTCAACCGCACTGGCGCGTAGAACTTACCTATGTGTACTTCGGCTGGTTTGGAATAGAAGTGATCAAATTGTTTGCCGGTAAGCGGACCCTCCCCGCGATCACTTTGTTCGGCAAACTGTTCCGCCGCCACGTTTTGGGGAAAGGGCTCGAGAGCTAGTTGACGAGCAGACGAGCAAACCATTGGCGCGGGCGAGACACCCGCGCTACTTTGCTTAAATGCGCCTAAGGCTTAATATTTCATGTTATAATCCCAGCTTTCCAAAATCCTGAGTAGCTCAATGGCAGAGCATCCGGCTGTTAACCGGAGGGTTGTAGGTTCGAGTCCTACCTCAGGAGCTTCATCGTCTTCGCGTCGCGCGTCTTTGCGTCTCCGCGTCAACGAACTCAGCCAGGATTTGCGTCGACGTGTCTTCAGCTTTTGCGGCACTGGCAACGCTTTTTCGGCTATCATCTTCTTGCTGCGCCGAACTTGCAAGAAGCAAGCCTTCGCTCGGCACGGCTGCTGAGCTCGGCGTTCGGTTGCATGGAATATCACATGTCGTTTGAGTCTGAAGAGTGGGCATCATCTGAAGATGGTGCGCAAGTGCTTCTGGCCACAGGTCCCCGACTGTGAAGTGGTACAGACTCGGCAGCTTTCGGTTTCCGGTTCTGATTCCCAGCAATTCATGCATGGGATCATCGAACTAACACCCGATTCCGGTGGAGCGAATTCCGGCCGCTTCCGCTTCAAGATAGAGAATCTGACCGATCAGACCTGCTTCCCAATTTCACGTATCTGGTGGCGTGTGCATAAAAGCAATTTCTAATAATCCAACATGTTGTTCCTAGTTCAGGTATACTTCTTGATCGCGGAGGAACGCATGAAAACTGAGAGTAAAACGAAGCCGCAGGCAAAGATAAAGACACTTAAATTGAAGAAAAACACTGTGAAAGATCTTGAATCTAGAAATCAGCAAATTAAGGGCGGTGGCGCTCCTCGTCCAAGTGGTTGTGCCAATACCAACCCGACCTATATACCAACGAAGTAGTCTTCTTTCGTGTTCCGTCCAGGATACTGAGATCCATCCTATGTTCTTTGTGCCTGCACCTCTCAAAGTACTGTATCTAATTAGATAGAATTGTTTTTGGCTTTTCGTTCCAGCGCCTGGCAGAAAACGGTATGAGACACGGACAAGATGCCCGCTGTCCGTTGAGCATCACTTCTTCGTAAAGGATTTGACGGTGCCGGTTGGTAGGTCTGCCTCTGACTTTTAACTTGGTCCTTTTTCCCACTATCCTTTTTGCTCGCTTTCATTTCTCTCTACTTTGACTTTTTCTTTCCTTTGCCGTTAGCTGCAGGATCTAGCGAAACACTCCCCGCGTCCAGGGCGGCAAGGTTAATTAGATAATTGCGGTCCTTCTTACTGAGAGGTCCTTTCTCCAATGCGCCTTCCAGCGCTGCTACTTCCTTCGGCGTGGCCAGGGCACATAATAATCCGTTCATGTCAGAACAGGTCAGAGCAAACCGGTAGCAATCGGTTATCTCCGGGTGCCAGTAATCTTCTCCTATGCCAAGATCATGACATCGTTCCGGTGAGACATATCCAACTGTGCTGTTAAAATTGAATAGCAAAGTTTTCCGATTTTTCGAAATGTCCGGAAATATTTCCTTTTCAGCTCCGGTATGCAACGGATTGTAACGGATAAATGCAATGTCGATCATGTTGTGATTGACAGCAGGAACGGCCGCGGTTCGATCATGAAATGTGGCTCCGATGAAATCGCAGGGAACGCGCTCTTTTCTTTGATTTTCTTCGTAGCTCTGAAGGCGGCTCATAAATTCAGTGCCGTGCGCGCCACCAATGATTGCAACATCAATTCTCTTCAGGCCCGGCATCGCGTCGAGAACTTCCAGGAAGGGCATCACTGTAAATTCGGGTTGAGCAACGTAGCTCACAACACCGATTACAATTTCATCGCGGATTGATTTACGCCGATCCAACAACAACTTCAATCCCTGCCTCGTTTGTTCATAAAGCGGCCAATGCATATCGGCGGTGACGAAGAAAAAATTGATTCCGGCATCAAACGCTGCGCAAACGGTCTCAGCGGTCCGTACCATTCCCAAACAAAATGGGCTGATCTGCAAATCAGAGTCACGAAGTGGGAGTCTGTCAGTGAGCTTGGGAAGAATATTTCGACGTTTACCTGGCATCAAGCAAGGTCATTATAGCAAAGTGAGCGTCGGCATTTTTCTGGCAATGCAGGCCAGAGGCCTGCGGCCCATAATGCAGGCG
>JBKKAT010000552.1:0-14036 GCA_046714535.1 Acidobacteriota bacterium
ATCCTGCGCAGACGTAACCTTGATGTTTCCAGAATCGTCATAAGAGCCGCCCGTTAATCTCTAATATTGTCGAGGTAAAAGGTGTAAAACCCGGAAAGCAGAAGGACGGTTAGCAGAAGTACAGGCATCCCCAATCCACCGCGGATTGATTGATAGCCCGCATGCACGCCGAATTCCAGAGCCGCAACAGAGAAGGACAACGTCGCAAAAATCAAAACTACGCAAAGCGGAACCAGAACTGCCCCCGCAGCAAATCCGAGAGGAATAGGTCCGGCTTGAGGATAAGAGCTGCGACAGCCGAAAACAGAGCAATGGTGGTGACGCTGCCAGCAGACACGATGGTGGACTGTTCCACAGGAACGGCATCTCACAATTGGCTCATCCGAAAAAGTCGCGCGGCAAAAGGGACAAACCTGATCTGATTCGTGAACTACCCTGGTCATGACCCAACCATTTTTTGAATCTTATTACCCAGTTTAACAATCTTCATCAAAGAAGGGCTGGGAATTTTTTTGATTTGCTCATACCAGTTCGACATGGTCTCCAAAAAGTTTAGCATTTCCTGAAGTCTTTCCTGAGTATATGGCTCTGAAGTGGTCTTTGATTCCGTCACACAATGCCGCAATACTTCAAGAGTCGGATCGATTTCCCGTCGCTTTCTTTCTTCCAGAACTACGCGGAACATTTCCCATACATCTTTCATGGACTCAAAGTGATCTCTGCGATCGCCCAACAAATGAACCACTTTTACAATCCTCCAGCCTTGAAGTTCCCGGAGACTCGTACTGACATTCGAACGCGCAATGGAAAGTGTTTCCGCAATTTCTTCAGCATGCAACGGCCGCGGCGAGATGTACAACAAAGCATGGATCTGCGCCACCGTACGATTGATACCCCAGCGCGTTCCCATCTCTCCCCAGTGAAGAATGAATCGCTCGGCCACCGGCGTTAGCGTCATCAAACACTCCTTTGATTCATAAATTTCAGTCAATACTGAAATTATCGTAACAAACAAACTCTGTCAAGAGTTTGTTGTAGCCGGGGGAGTGTGATTGCGCTATCATGTTTTGTGCCCGGAATGATGACCAAACGCGAGTTGTCGAAAGAGAGTTTTTCAAAAGCCCTGCCGCTCATTGCCGCTAGTGCGTGTCTTCTCTATGCCGAATTGATGCTCATTCGTTGGGCAAGCTCCGAATTGCGCTTCCTGGCGTTCTTTAAGAATCTTGTTCTAATTGCCGCTTTTCTCGGCGCAGGCGTCGGAATCGCAATCGGTCCCCGCCGTCCGAAACTTTCTTACGCGATCCTCCCCCTCCTCCTTCTATACTCCGTCGCTATTCCCCTGATGGGGAAGTCTGAGCTTTTCCAGCAGATGCGTTTCAGCGCCGATCAGGATTTCTTCCATGGACTGCTTCCTGCGTCAACCGTTGCGGACTCTCTCATTTTTCTGGGAGTCTTCGCCGCTCTATTTGTAGCCAGTTTTATCTTTTTCGCCTGTGTCGGTGTGCTGATAGGCCGCGAATTATCGCATCATTCATCATTACAGGGATATTTCTTCAATCTTCTGGGTTCTTTGCTGGGAGTAGGAGTATTTGCGGGCATTTCGTTGACACCATTCGGCCCGGCTGTCTGGTTGTCCCTTTTGGCCATCCCGCTCGCTTATTCACTTCAACTCGGAAAGCGCGGAATCGCTGCCGTGATCATGATTCTGTTGACTGCAGTTCTGGTGCATTTCGTCTCAGACAAAGCGATCTGGTCAGCTTATAGCAGAATCACAATACAAGAATGGTTAGGACAGGTACCCGGTTTGGCTCCTGTTCGCGGCTATTTTGTTAAGGTAAACCGTTCTTATCATATGTCGATCATCAACCTTCAGCCCCCCTTGCCTCCGGACAATCCGTGGTTTTACCATGCGGCGTTGCATTACAACACACCATACATGTTTGTTGATCCGGAGGAAGTTCTGGTTTTGGGATCCGGAACTGGAAACGATGTCGCCGCCGCTCTTCGCGCCGGGGCCAAACATGTGGACGCTGTTGAACTCGATCCGGAAATCGTAAAAATAGGAATTCGTCTTCACACGGAGAAGCCTTACAGTTCTCCCCGCGTTAACGTCTACGTGGATGATGCAAGGTCTTTTCTGAGAAAAACGAATAAGAAATACGACATTATTGTTCTGGGTTTACTCGACTCATACAGTTTGCTCGGTTCCCTCCCCGGAGTCAGATTGGACAATTACATGTATACGGTCGAATCGCTCCGGTCCATTCAAAATCACCTGACAGAAGATGGCGTGATGGCGTTGTCTTTTGCCGCCGCAAAAACTCCAAAATGGCTTCCGCTTAAATTTTGCAAACTTGTGGAATCAACTTTCGGGGAAACACCGATCATTTACTCTGCGCAATATAACAACTCGGTCACTTTTCTTGCGGGGCCCGGCTCTCACCTTCCGAAAAGCAAGTCGATGATTAAACAGACGGAAGGATTGCTGACCAAAGCCGCATTTGAAAGCAACAGCTACGGCAAAATCGACGTTCCTACGGATGATTGGCCACAGCTCTATCTCACATCCCGAATGATTCCTCCCGCACAATTGATGCTGGTCGGAATACTGGTCCTGGTTTCCATTCTTTTGATCCGGATCTTTTCCCCATTGGCAGGCAAGCTCAATTTGCATTTTGCCTTGCTTGGCGCTGGATTCCTGCTGGTTGAAACGAAAGGAATTGCGGATTTGGGAATTCTGTTTGGGGGGACCTGGTGGACTATTACAGGAGCGATCACGGGCGTGCTGATCATGGCGATTTTGTCCGTTCTCTTTGTTATGAAAACCCTCCCCACCAGTAGAACACCTTATTACGCCGGACTGTTTCTCTCTTTGTTGCTGGCTTATCTGGTACGGCCTGATCTTTTACTCACGATGCCATTACCGGCAGCACAGTTAGCGGGTGTTTTTCTGGTCGCGTTGCCTGTATTTTTCTCCGGGGTCGTTTTCACAATCTCTATCCAGGAAGCCACCGATGTACCAGGCGCCCTTGGTTCCAATCTGCTGGGCGCCGTTTTCGGCGGTTTTCTTGAATACGCAAACTTGAGCTGGGGCATCCGGAGTTTGTCTCTACTGGCCATCCTGCTTTATGCCGTTTCCGCTCTGGCGATGAAAGCCAGATCCGCCAAAGGAACACCAGCGAGCGTTTAAAACTCATCTATCGCGAATTTTCGGAGCCGGACTTTCCAAACATTTTTGAACGTGTTCAAATTTTATCCCGCGAGCTCCTCAAACGACACACCTCATGAATGTGGCGCAGTGTGCCACAACAGAAATGAATGATGAGCTAGGGCAATCTACCGACGAAGACCGCATATTGGGTGTGTAGCCAAAAAAAGTTCTCGGGAGTTGAATATGTGGGAGAAAACTTTAATTGAATCCAAAGGCGGAAAAAAGAGAAAGTGGTGGATGTTTCCTCTTTCACTTTTTCTCCATTCTTTGATCATCGGAATCATTGTGGGTATGTCTTACTGGATGGTGGAAGCCGTTGAAGCGCCACCGATCCCTGTAACTTTATATTCCGCTCCACCTCCTCCTCCACCTCCGCCACCGGCTGCGGCAAAACGGAAAGCTGCACCGGAAGAGGCAAAACCAAAACCTGTCGTAAAGAAGGTAGAGGTGCCGAAAGAGGTGCAACCGACCATCCCTGAAGAGATCCCGGTGCCGGAAGATGATTTAGCACCAACGGATACAGGCGCAATCGATGAAACGGCCACGGACACTGGAGTGGATGAAGGTGGTGTCGCTGGTGGTGTTGAAGGCGGCGTCGTAGGAGGAACAGAGGGAGGCGTACCTGGAGGCGTGTTGGGTGGTGTTGAAGGTGGAATTCCTGGTGGTACTCTTGGTGGTACTCCCGGTGGCGATGAAGTGCCGATGCGAATCACCGCAGAAGTGAAACAGCCGGAGTTAATCAAGAAAGTTGAACCACCGTATCCTGAAGTTGCGCGTAGATCAAGACTGGAAGGCGTCGTTGTTCTGGAAGCTGTTATTACGAAGACCGGTGCAGTCGAAGAAGTGAAAATTCTAAGACCTCTGCATCCTGTGTTGGATGCGGCCGCTTTAAATGCGGTCAAACAGTGGAAGTATAAACCAGCTGTTTTGAACGGACGTCCCGTGAAGGTTTACTTTACAGTAACTGTTACGTTCAGGTTAGCGTAAGAAACTCAGCAGCGCGGATCCGATTACGATTCCGATCACGCACATCAGCAGCAGACCTGCAATTTGCGAAATCAAAGCTGCCGAAATGAATGCAAATCGAAAGGCGGCTTTCTTTTCGTAATGCGCCTGCAGATTCTGATAGTTCTTTGCGCCAATGACTGCGTAAGCCCATTGGGCAGGTGCTTCTTTCACGTTCATAGAATAGCAAATAGTTCCAGAAAATTCCTGTCACTGGTTACATGACGTTGTTTTAACGCGCCAAACAGATTTTGAAGACCACAGCCACCGTTTGTCCTTCCCGGAAAGGAACAACGGGCCGGATCAGTTCGCGATACCGGACGAGCGAATCCTTGTTCAAGTTTTGATCGATCTTGCCTTCGAAAAACGGATCATTCTCAAAATAAAGCTGCGTTACCAGCGTTTCAAAACCGTCCGCGCTTATCTTGTAATGAATGTGTCTGGGACGTCCCCCATACCCCTTTGGCATCACCGTTTCAAAACCGTATTCACCCTGCCTGGTAGTTTTCAAACTCGCCCGGCATCTGAATCCATCGAGATCATAGTCACCCGCCTGATCTGCATGCCAGATCTCGATCAGGCCGTTCATGACCGGACGATCCGCCGTATCCACCACGGAGCCACTGACTTTCAAAGGCGTTCCGCTCTTTCCTTCCCGCAAATTAGTACGGAACGGTGCTCCCGCAAGGTAGAACGGGCCTTCCGTGTTAGGAGGTGTGGGTTGCAGAGTTGCTGCGTCCAGTACATTCCCAGTGAGCACCGGATAGGTTGCAACGAAAATGATTCCCTGTCCGAGGTCCCGAAGAAACGTTCTGCGCGTTACCATAGTGTCATCGTAATATTAGATAGAAGTATTTCTTTTGAAAAGTGCTTTGTGCCGAAGTGGCGGATTTCGCTGCCGTGGAGGCCATGTTATGTTACAAATTACAGGTGCGGACGGACATCCACGTCCCATGATACAGGCGGAATGCCTGCGGTCCAAAGGGAGGAACGGAAATGAAGCATATCGGAATCGTGGCTTGCTCAGCAGAAGGGGCTGCGCTTTGCTATAGAACCATTTGCGTGGAAGGGGAAGCCATTCTCGGAACCCATCGTCATCCGGAAGTATCGATGCACACATTCTCGCTTGGCGAATACATGGAGCACATTTATAAGAACGATTGGCAAGGCGTGGCCGATTTGATGGTCTCTTCCGGGAAAAAACTGGCAAGCATCGGCGCCGATTTTCTGATCTGCCCGGACAATACTCTCCATCAGGCCTTTGACTTTGTTCAGCAACAAACACCCCTCCCCTGGTTGCATATTGCCGAAGAGGTGGGGCGGGAAGCAGAACTCGCTGGCTTAAAGAAACTCGGGATCACCGGCACAAAATATTTAATGGAAGGTCCCGTGTATCCTTCCCGTTTGAAGAAGTTCGGGATTGAATCCATGACGCCGCCAGAGCAAGATCGCGTGAAAATCAACAGCGTTATCTTTGAAGAGCTTGTAAAAAGCAAATTTCTGGAAAGCTCGCGGAATTATCTCTCCAACATCATTCAGCAATTGGAGAGCGAGGGATGCGACGGTGTGGTGCTCGGTTGCACGGAAATTCCCTTGTTAATTGAGCAAAAGGACTCGGTGTTGCCGGTGCTGGATTCAACGCGCATTCTAGCTCGCGCAGCATTGAAAAAAGCGGCGGTATAACACCTTGGAGGGCGGGCGTCCCTGCCCGCCAGATGACTGATCTTAAAAACGGTGGCCAGAGACGGCCGCCCTCCAAAACATCTACTAAAGATTCTTGCCCAGGAATTCGCGGAGTTTTTCGCGATAGCTGCGGCTGAGCGTTAGCTGCACACCGTTTCTCAAGATCACGCGGTATTCACCATGAAACCATGGTTGAAGCTCTTGAATCCGGTCGACATTGACGATGGTGCAGCGGTGAATGCGGAGAAATTTCTTCGGATCCAATTGCGTTTCTAAAACACTCATCGCTTCGCGAATCAAATGCGATTCTTTGCCTGCGTGAACACGAACATAATTCCCTTCCGATTCGATGTGGTCAATTTCTTGCGTTCGCAGGAAAAAAATGCGGCCACTCGCTTTGATCGCAAGACGCTCCAGATATTTTGGCCCGGGCGCTGCCAAAGGAGTTCCCTGACGGATACGGGATAATTCCTCCATCAGGGCGTGCAAACCCTGGCTTAAATCTTTTCGCTTTTCTTGATCCAGTTGCGAACGTGCGCGGGCAAGTGCCATCTCAAACCGGTCGCGATCGAACGGCTTGAGTAAATAATCCAGGGCGAAGACTTCAAATGCCTGCAGAGCGTAGCGATCGTACGCAGTCACAAAAACAACCATGGGAAGTCGGTTCGGACCGATCGTCTGTAGAACTCCGAAACCATCCATCTCCGGCATTTGAACATCAAGAAATAATAGATCCGGGTCCTGTTTCTGAATGGCAGCGACTGCCTCTTTTCCATTTCCGGCTTCTCCTACGATTTCGATGTCCTCTTTGCCCTTTAACATTCCGCGAATTTTATCGCGCGCTAGAGGCTCATCATCGACAATAAGGACCTTAATTTTTCCTGGCATGTTTTGATAATATCATGGGCCTTTCAGTAATGAGTATGAGTAATGAGCAATGGAGACATCGCAACGGGACTCATTGCTCATTACTCATTGCTTTGCACTTTTAGCATTGATGCCGCCGCTTCATCCACAAAAAAGACTAGCTCACCGTGAACCGGCCGAATGCCCTGTGCTGGACACCGGAAAGGGTTACGTTCCCCTTCCAGCACTTGTTTCAACGCCATGGCCTTGGAAACACCGGAAACCAGAAAAAGAATTCGTTTCGCTTGATTGAGAATCGGAAAGGTCATTGTCAATCTGTTCGCCTGCAACTTTTCTACGTAATTGTGCACCACCAGACGATCTTGCACCTTCAACGCAGCGGTCCCCGGAAAGAGAGACGCCGTATGTCCATCCTCACCCATGCCAAGCAAGGCAAGATCAAGCGCCGGAATCGCGCCCCCACCAAACACTTTGCGTAAGTGGCCTTCGTATTCTAATGCAGCAGAACCTGGTTCCATCTCGCCTTTCATTCGATATACGTGGTCTTCTTCCGGAGCAATCTTACTCAACAGCGTTTGGTGGGCCATGCCAAAATTACTATCCGGATGTTCAGGCGGTACACATCTTTCATCTCCCCACCAAAAATGTACATTCTTCCAATCCAGCTCTTTTCCACTCAAGATTTTGTACAACATTTTTGGGGTAGATCCCCCGGTTAAGACGAAATGAAATGGATCCGAGCCCAGTAAATTGCTGATGAGATCAGCGGCACTGTTGCTTAAATCGGTCACATCTCTGAATAGCCGAATGTTAAAGGAGGAACTGAATGGCTCGCTCATAAATCCTGTCGTGTCCCAGAATGGTAACTTCCTTATTCAAAAATGCGGATAACGTCTGCTCGGGCAATTTTATCAACTGAGTTCCCCGTTTTTCTTTTTGAATAGTGATTTCCGCTTGAAGATAAGAAGCATCCGGAACCACCGAAACCACAAATTCTGCATCGCGGGAGATCAGTCGAACTCTCCGCAATCGATCGGAATCACTCTGGTTGCAACGAAGGCTCACGGAAATGCGTTGTTGCTTCGAATTCTGTAGATGAGGTCTTTCGGCCCACCTCCAGTTCAAACTCGATGCCAGCCATCCAAGCAAAAGGAGAGCTTTACGCGATTCCTGTAATGGGGACTCGCATTCTATCTCAATTTGAGTTAAGTCTTCGTAGTACGGCCGGCAATCAGGATGTTCATAGAATCCCGCAAGAGCCGAACGCCACGGAGTCAGTCTGGCCCAGTTCAAGTCACTGATGGCGAGCCAGTCTCCATGTGTTTTCATCACCTCGGCGATGAAGGAGAGATTTTGCAACAACTCGGAATCGATGATCAGATGATCGCAAGCTTCTAACACCGCATTCATCAAATCGAGATCGGAGTCAGGGCGGTCATGCCACCACAGAAAGACCGGCAGGTCCGGCACCAGCAATGGCAATACAACGCTCGACCATTGGGATGAATCGCGTTCTCCTGCGTGGATCATAATCTGTTCACAACAGACTTGTTTACGGCCGCCGGCCGCTTTATGACAGAGTGCGTTCACCCAACCATTGATGACAGTTGGCGGCAATCCGGAGTCACGAATCAGAACAATCATTCTACCGGGACTTTCATTGGAAACGTCTGCAAGAACCTGGCTGATTTCCGGATCGGCGTCTTTATTGGACGTGTAAACAATTAAGTTCATCACACGCGCGCGTGTAACCGCCTGCTCTTTCTGTTCGCCCTTCGAAAATCCTTTCCAGATGTCACGCAGTTGTTGTTCCAGCTCCGCTATTTTCAAACTCATGGCCGTCGCCACCTTCGCCCATCTGGTTCTATAAACGCATCTGCTTCTGGAGGCCCCCACGACCCGGCGGCATAGGTGGCCAGTGGAATAGACGGATCTTTCCATGCTTCCAGAATCGGCATGACGAGCTGCCAGCTCAGCTCTACAAAGTCTCCCCGCGCGTAAAGAGTGGAATCACCTAGCATGGCATCCAGCAAAAGACGTTCATAGGCTTCGGGCGATCTTCGTCCAAAAGAAGTGCCATATTGAAAGTCCATGCTCACCTGGCGGATCCGGATCTCCTGGCCGGGAAATTTTGCGCCGAACTTCAACGAAATTCCCTCATCGGGTTGAATTCTCATAATAAGAAAATTGGGTTGTATCTGCTCCTCTTCGTCGCGAAAAAGAAGATGAGGTACCTGTTTGTATTGAATTGCAATTTCGGTCACTCGCCGCGGTAACCGCTTCCCCGAACGCAAATAAAAAGGGACTTCCGCCCAACGCCAGTTATCGATGAAAAATTTTATAACTGCAAAAGTTTCTGTTTGTGAAGAAGGGTTCACATTTGCTTCGGCGCGATAACCACGAACGGCTTCTCCTTCCGTCGCTCCCTCAACATACTGTGCTCTCAACGCAAATTCGGGAACATTCTCTTTGGATATGTGACGCATCGCGCGAAGAACTTTTGTTTTCTCATCCCGGACCGCTTCTGCTTCCATGGCCACCGGCGGCTCCATGGCAACAAGCGTGAGCAATTGCAACATATGGTTCTGAAGCATGTCGCGAAAGGCCCCTGCCTGTTCGTAATAGCTCCCTCTGTTCTCCACTCCAATATTTTCCGCCGCGGTGATCTGAATATGATCGATGTAACGGCGATTCCAGAGTGGTTCGAAGATTCCGTTTGCAAAACGGAGAACCATGATATTTTGAACGGTTTCTTTGCCCAGGTAATGATCGATGCGGTAAATTTGATCTTCCCGGAAAACTCGCAGGATTTCCCGATTGAGTTCGCGCGCGGAATCCAAATCCCGCCCGAACGGTTTTTCTACAATGATTCGAGTCCAGCCAGTGTCAGACCGGTTGAGCCCGGCCGACTCCAGCATGCGAATGTGTGGCAAAAATGAATTGGGCGGAATCGAAAGATAAAGTAGTCTGTTCTTTCCCGTTCCCCATTGAACATCCAATTTGTCCAGAGCGGGCTTCAGTTTCTCAGCAGTCTCGGGATGATCGGAATCAACTGGAAGATAATACAAACGGGATGAAAAATTTTGCCAGAGAGTCTCATCTCCGATACCTTCATCAGCAAATTCAGAAATGGCCTCACGCATAGATTTCCGAAAAGCTTCATCATCCATCTCAGTGCGCGAAGCACCCAGAACATAAAAACTGGCAGGCACGAGGTTTTGACGAACCAGACTATAGAGCGCAGGCATGAGTTTTCTTTTGGTCAGGTCCCCGGATGCACCGAAAATGACAACCGAGCAGGGGCCTGCTGTTCGTTCGAGGCGGATACCGGCGCGCAACGGATTTTCCATTACTTAATCCAATTTGTATGAATCGGGCCAAGTTCCGGTTTATCGATCCTTTCATAGAGATGAGACCCGAAGTAGTCCCGCTGTGCCTGGGTTAAGTTCAAAGGCAAATCCGCGGTTCGGTATGCGTCAAAATACGCAAGGCTCGCGGAAAGCGCTGCAATCGGAATCCCCACGCTCTGTGCAATGGAAACCGTTCCTCGCCAGCGCGCTTGCGCTTCCAGCAACCATGTTTGAAATTCAGGGTCCATCAACAAATTGGGCAGGTCTTTTCTTCGCAGATAAGCCTGCTTTATCTTTTCCAGGAACTGCGCGCGTATAATGCAGCCCCCTTTCCAGATCCTGCTAACCTCGGCAAGATCGATGTTCCAGTTGTAAGTGTTCGATCCTGCCTGAATGAGCGCCATCCCCTGCGCGTACGAACAAATCTTGCTTGCGTACAACGCATCGTGAATCGAGCGTAAGAATTCCGCTTTATTCACATCGATAGAAATCGCAGGACCCGTCAACTGCTTGCTGGCCTTTACGCGTTGATCCTTCAAAGCGGAAAGAAGGCGCATTTCAATGGCTGCGTGAATCGTTGGAATGGCAACAAGCAGATCGAGAGCCAGATGGGAAGTCCAAAGACCTGTTCCCTTCTGCCCTGCTTTGTCCAAAATTAAATCCACGAGTGGACGTCCCGTCTCTTGATCTTTGACACGAAGAATGTCGGCCGTGATTTCAATGAGAAACGAATTCAACACTCCGCGATTCCATTCAGCAAAAACATCCGCCATCTCAAGCGCTTCCATTTTCAAAACACGACGCATCAAATCGTAAGTCTCGGCGATCAATTGCATGTCGCCGTATTCGATTCCGTTATGCACCATTTTCACAAAATGGCCGGCCCCATCGGGACCTATATAAGTTACACAAGGACCATCTTCCACTTTTGCCGCGATCGCTTCGAACATCGGACGCATTTCTTCATAAGCATTTCTTTCGCCGCCCGGCATGATCGAGGGGCCCCACAGGGCGCCGCTCTCTCCACCGGATACGCCCGTTCCAAGATATCGAATTCCGTCCGCTGCCAGTTCCTTTTCCCGTCGTCGCGTATCATTGAAATGCGAATTCCCGCCGTCAATCAGGATATCGCCCGGTTTCAGAGACGGCCTTACCAAAGCAATGGTCCAGTCAACGGGATCACCGGCTTTGATCATCATCAAAATTTTTCGCGGTTTTTCAAGCGAATCAGCCAGCTCACGCATCGTGGAGCAACCGATCACTTTCTTGTCTGCATGTTTTTTCACAAAGGATTCGACTTTGACATATTCGCGATTCCAAACAGCGACAGGAAAGCCACTCCTTTCGAAGTTCAAGGCAAGGTTCTCTCCCATTACTGCAAGGCCCATCAATCCAATTTTTGCTGTTTGCATATTTGTCTCCAAAAGCTCATGTTAGAATGGATCTCCCATTGAGGCAATGTCCTTTTACTTCAGAATACTATTCAACAAAGATTTTTGCTTCCAAATACAACTTAGTTGATGAATGGCTATAAAACATTTCCTAAGGACTCTTTTTTCTCCGATCCTTCGTTACATGGATTGGCTGCACACCCGCTGGCCCGCGGGTGTTGTGGAAAAATTGCCTGATGTAAATGAAGATGGAACCACAAGTGTTCCAGGGATTCGAATCACAGGCGACCTGACCGGAATTCCCCTACTCAAGTTCTCTTCGGATACGGGGGCCAAAGCGATTCGCTCCTTTCTGGAGGAGCCTGACTTCGCAGCAAACAGGGCCAATGACTCTGATCTGTTGGATGTAGCAATCGTTGGTGCCGGAGTTTCCGGAGTTTCAGCTGCAATGGAAGCAAAGAAAGCCGGACTCCGCTTCCAGATTTTTGAAGCGACACAAATTTATTCGACTGTCGCTAATTTTCCAAAAGCCAAGCCCATTTACACATATCCAACCGAAATGGTCCCTGCCGGTCTGCAATTTACCGCAACCGTGAAAGAACCGTTGCTGGAAGAAATGGAGCAGCAGCGAAAAGATGCCGGTATCGAGGTAACCTCTGCCCGCATCGAACGGGTGGAACGAAAATCGAACGAACTATTGCTTCATCACGGCGACGGAAAAACTGTTACCCGTGCGCGTCGTGTTGTGATTGCTATTGGGAGAAGCGGTAATCACAGAAAGTTGAATGTGCCGGGCGAGGATCTGGATAAAGTTTATAACCGGCTTTACGATCCAAAAGAATTTTCCGGGAAACATGTGCTCGTTGTGGGCGGAGGCGATTCCGCATTGGAGACTGCCATTGCCCTTGCGCTTTATGGAGCGGAAGTCACGATCAGCTATCGCAAAAAAGAATTCGCGCGCCCCAAACCGGAAAATGTCGAGAAGATAGAAAAGCTTCAGCGAAATCCTAACGCAAACGTGGAGGTCGAACGTCCAACATCGGAGAGGGTCACGACAAGCGTCACTAAAGGAATGCTCAAAGGCATGCACGCGGGCAGCGTTCATCTAGCGATGGCAACCGCCGTCAAGAAAATTGAGCCGGACCGCGTGATCATCGCCGACGAGCAAAAACGGGAGACAGTGCTGAAGAATGATGTTGTATTCTCCATGATCGGCCGGGAAGCGCCACTGGATTTTTTCAGGCGTTCAGGAATTCGAATCCGCGGTGAGTGGAATCCAACAACCTACATCGGCTTCTTTCTATTCTTCGCCTTCTGCTGCTTCGTATATCTCTGGAAAGGGAGCACTGCACTCAAGAAATGGTTCGTGGCAAACAATCTTTTTCCTTTCAACGTACCGGACGCGTTGAATGGCCTTTCTGCTTCCGCCCAGGACCCTACTACACTATTAGGAACACTCGCCATCAGCATGGGCGATCCGGGGTTCTATTACTCGCTTGCCTACACCCTGTGTGTCTCCTTGTTCGGGTTGAAGCGGATCAAACGGAGAAAAACACCTTATGTAAAGCTGCAAACATACACACTGATGGCCGTTCAAATCATTCCCCTGTTTTTGTTGCCCTTCCTTATTCTTCCTCTGGCAGGCCATAACGGGTGGTTCGATTCGGGGATCGGAAAAGAGGCTGCGGATCAGCTTTTTCCTGCTGTAGGATACGGGCACAAACGTGAATACTGGCGCGCTTTTGGCTTGATACTCGCATGGCCCCTGTTCATCTGGAATCTTTTCACAAACCAACCACTCTGGTGGTGGCTGGTCATTTCCTTCTTTCAAACCTTTGTCATCATTCCGTTAATCATCTGGCGTTGGGGGAAAGGGGCTTACTGCAGCTGGCTCTGTTCCTGCGGGGCTCTTGCGGAAACGATGGGTGATGCGTACCGCACCAAAATGCCGCACGGCCCGATCTGGAATCGCATGAATATGGTAGGACAGGTTGCTTTGGTAGCGGCACTGTTGCTACTGGCGGCCCGCATTCTTTCCTGGAGCTGGCCGAAATCTGAAATCGGCCGGATGAGCAGCAAGTTCTATTCTTCTTTTCTGAGCAACTGGTCCGTTCTGGGTGTGCAACTCGATTACTATCATGCCGTTGATATTTTTATGGCCGGCATTATCGGCGTCGGCATGTATTTCTGGTTCAGCGGGCGTGTGTGGTGCCGCTTTGCCTGCCCCCTCGCAGCGTTAATGCATATCTACGCGCGCTTTTCGAGGTTCCGAATTTTTGCAGACAAGCCAAAATGCATTTCTTGCAACGTCTGTACTTCGGTATGCCATCAAGGCATCGATATCATGAACTTCGCCAATAAAGGGCTTCCGATGGAAGATCCTGAATGCGTGCGGTGTTCGGCCTGCGTTCAGATGTGCCCAACCGGAACACTCTCCTTCGGCCGGTTGGACAAGAACGGAAAGCCAGTCTACGATCGCATCGCGTCTTCGCTCGTTCAAATCCGGGAAAAGAAGACTTAACAAAGAGA
>JBKKAT010000553.1:0-2665 GCA_046714535.1 Acidobacteriota bacterium
ACTCTATTCCGACCGGCAGAATGAAGTTTTTAGTGATCATTCTTTGGATTGGAAGATATTTACTGAATCTCTGACTGCGATTAAGAACTGGTCCGACAAAAATTCGGTGCCGGTTGGTTTTTTGGTATTCCCTCCGGTTGATTCGGGAAAAACGGGACGTAACTTCAATCACTATGACTCCAACACCATGTCATCAGGACCCGTATTTCAGTCTTATCCAAGATTCATATCGCACATTCAACAGAATGGCTTTCCTGTTCTGGATTTGCTAGTAACTTTCCGCGAGAAAGCAGCGGATCGATATCTCGCTTCTTCTGAAGTTTTTGGCGGCCTGAATTCATACGCTCACCGGCTGATCGCCGAAACGTTGATGTCCTTTGTTTCAGACCAGAAAATGTTTGGGTGTGACGCCAAAATACAGCCTGGAGATGATAACTGGCGAAAGGAAAATGTTCTCCGTGCTCAGGCAGCGAAAGAATGGCTCAAATACAACCTGAGCCATGTGGAGCAATTAAAGTTCTTCGAGGAACTGCACCGGATCCATCCCAAAAACCCATGGATCACCGGCCAGCTGGCGGATGTGAATCTCTTACTCCAAAAACGGGAAGACGCTTATGAGTTGTTTAATTCAATGGCCGAAATGGCGCCCGGCGTGGCGGTCCCCTGGTACCTGATGGCTGTAGCCACCCGTCATCCTAAGAGAAAGGTTGATCTGATGCAAAAAATGCTGCAGGTTGCTCCCGATCATGTTCAGAGCATGCAGGGTTTGGCGCGTTACTATCCAAAAGAGAAAGGTTGCAGACTTCTATCCAGGCTTTTGGAAATCCCGGCATCAAAGGAACAGTTTAAGACGAATCAAGCCCTTTTCGAAAAAAACAAGTGTGGTCCTGTTCTGTCTGCTTCTAGATGAAGGCACACAAAATTATCCTGATTCTGCTTGTGGCAATGTCAGCGGTTTTTGTGTTGCTGATGAATCTTTCGACCTTTTCCAATAGCAGGAAATTCCTGTTGCAAAATCCTGCTCGTTCTCCCCGATTTGTTCTGTTGTATGCAACCTGTTCGCTGAATAAAGAGTGCCTGGCTCCTTACAAATCTACCGTCCGGTACACTCCGAATCTAAAATCCTTTGCCAGTGATTCCATGGTGTTCTTGAAACATGAAACCGAGTCCGGGTTTTCAGGAGCAGCGTATGCCGGTCTTTTCTCCGGGTCCTATATGTACAGCCATGGAATTTATTATCATCCGCTGACATTGGCCGACAGCAACTACTTGATTGCTGAAGCATTTCAGCAAAACGGCTATGAAACCTTTTTCTGGAACGCGCATACTCTGGCATCCGCTGAACTGAATTACGGCCAGGGCGTTCCTCCACGGAATGTGTTTCGGCGGAATCCCAGTAACGGGGGACTAACATCTGTTGATCGAAAGTTCACAAATATTTTGAAACGTCTTCGATCTCAAAAGACTTACAACGCTTTCATTCAAGTCGATTTTACGATGACCCATGCGCCTTACTCGGACAATTCCAGCATCGAAACAACCAGATCGTTTTGCGCAGAATTTCCCGAAGAATGTCACGGGATTTCGGCAGAGGATCTGATTCGCTATGTTCCAATTTATGCGAAAAACCACACCGGTCTGCAGTTTGATTTCGCAGCCACGATAAAATCGCTCGGCCTGACGCAGGCCGAATTGAAGAAGCTGATCGATGTGGTGAGAATCACTTATGAGTCGAGCGTTCGCCTTCTGGACAAACGTTTTGGAGAGACAATGGATCTGATTCGCAAAGAACAACTCCTGGATGAAAGCTTGATTATTTTTACGGCGGATCATGGTGAGATACTTTATCGCTCCGATTCTCCGTTCCAATGGACTCATGGATCTCTGGAACCGGAAGCGCTTGGAATACCACTGATCATTCGTCCCCCGGCAAAAATCGTTTTGGGCGAACAGTATCCGAATGTTACCAGGGCGGTTGACGTGTTTCCGACAGTTGCGGGGCTAAGCCAAATAAAAATGGAAACGGGTGAAAAATTGGATGGGCAGGACCTTTCCGGTGCGATGCAAGGAAAGGTCAATCCCCCTGACCTGATCGCGTTTGCCTGCACAGGTCTTTCTCATCCTGTCCGCGGAACAAATAATAACCCTTATGAAATGGGAGTGCAGGCCAGGGTAGCGAATATTTTTTATAGACTTTTGAGGTTGCCGGACGGTTCTTCCAATATGTTAACATTTCGTATTGGGGAATCTCCGGTCGCCAGCGAACCCTTTGATCCCGATAATCTGAAGCAACGCGACATGAGGAACCAATTGCAGGATTACAAAAACAAACTCACGCGCGCGTATAAAACACCCACAGATACGTCGAATTGGGATGAGATTCGTGAACATCTTCGCAGTCTTGGCTATCTAAATTAAAATCTCTTTTGGAGGCGTAACATGAAGATCCTCACGTGGCTTTTTGGTTCAGGCGGGATTCTTTCCTTTTTCCTGAGTGTGGTGATCAGACTTACCAATCAAGGTACCATTCTAAACGCAAGCGCAAGCGGATGGTGGAGATCTTCTGTAGCACTCATGGCAATCGCTATTTTCTTTTCGCTTCTCGAAATTCGTAGCGGTTTGCCGAAAGCTTTGTCCGATTCAACGAAACAGACCGTTTCTGATT
>JBKKAT010000554.1:0-4272 GCA_046714535.1 Acidobacteriota bacterium
CAGGTGACTCGTGTAAAAGCGAAGTTCGATTTACCCGGCCGATATTTGTGGCACTGCCACATTGTTTCGCATGAGGATAATGAAATGATGCGTCCTTATGAAGTCAAACAATAGTTGTGGAAGCAGGATGCATCAAGAGAACTAAAGGAGACTGATAAGTCAAATAGGTGAGATATGAAAGGACTTGAATCATTATTGGCAGCACAACCGTTCATTACGGGAATGAATCCGGTGCAGATTCACAAGATTGCTCAATGCGCTTCCTTTTTGGAGCTTCCGGGCGGTCGACACATTTTTCGTCAGGGTGAAGCAGCCAAAGATTTCTATTTGATTCTGGATGGAACTGCCGAAAATTGAGCTTTTCTCATCAACGGGAGGTCCCGTCGTTTGTTTACGGCACTTGATGGAAGAAGATTCGGCTTCGGCTACGAGGTTTTGAAGCGATTTCTCCAGATTATCAGCGACCGGCTTGAATCTGAAAGAATGAGACTCGTGGATCTGTATGCTTCCCATTCCTGCCCCGGCCATGAATCACTGTGAAAAGATCAGCAGCAGGAATCAGGATCAGTCACCTTGTCACCATATTGCCATGTTGGCATTGGTGTCGGTCCGCCCTGCTTCATCACTTCAATCCGCGGCTCCAGGATTACGTCAGATACGATCGAATTGGCGATGAAACAGTTGTGGTGAGCCTCTATTAAAAGCTGTTTCGCCTTTTCAACATCTTCAATGGAATCCACTTTGATACTTGGGCTCAGGGTAACCCTGCTAAACCTGAATTTTCCTTCCACCGATTCAAGAACGCCAGTGGCGTGAGAGTTGTATTCAAGCACATTCAATGAATTACGGTGCGCGAGCGCCAGAAATGTCATCATCGTGCAGGAATCCAGGGCCGCCACAAACAGGTCCTCAGGCGTCCATACTCCCGCTTCTCCTTTAAACTCGGGTGGGCTCGCAATGCGGAATTCTTCTTTTCCTTCTGAACTCAGGACTCCCGCACGCTGACCAATCCTCACAATGTCGGTTGAATAAGTAAAACTACGTGGTTTGGTTTGAATAGTCGTCTGTTGCATATTCATTCTCCTGCAGAGTCTCTGTGCAAAATGCGTTCCGTTGACTTTCACAGGATAAAAGACGGTCGCGAGGCGACAAACTTTCAGGGTTCTTATCGAAAGGATCGAGATAAAGGCCATGGCAGTGATTTTGCTCTTTTAGCAGGTGTGGAGGTTCGTCATGGAAAACGATCGCAGGAGAATTGAGAAGTTGAATGAGTTGATTGAGGTTTGCAAAGATGGACGCAGCGGCTTCTGGCAAGCGGCTTCGGAGCTTGAAAGCAAGTCCCAAAGGGAACTGTTGCGTGAGTCAGGGTTTCAAAGAAACGCTTTCGCCATAGAGCTTCGGGATACGGCCTTAAAACTGGGATTGAAGCCTGCGGCACAAGGTACTTTTTTGGGAAAACTTCACCGCGCGTGGATGAGATTTCGCCATCATCTCAATCCGCATAGTGACACAGTGGTACTTCTGGAATGCAAGCGTGGTGAGGAACATGCCGTAAATGTTTATCACGATGTTTTTGAGAATAGTCTACTGCCTGAGATCCAACCCATTCTTGAAGAACAATACGTAAGTATGATTGAAATGAGGAACGATTTGGGATCGATGATACTGGAATGCAAACCGACAGAAACTTCTGGTTCCATGCTTCGTTTGTTGTAACATTCGTGGGGTTTTGCTGCTTTATCTCTATGTTAAGAGTGTCGGCAACAAAGCAGATGTCTCCGGAGAGGATTTCCTGCAGTACAGGGAAGAAGATCTAGCGCAAAGCTTTATAAAGTCAACTCTTTAATCGCAACGTCCTCGCGGGATCTTGCAACCAGCACAGGGCAAATCGAGTCTGTGACAACTCTTTTTGCAACGCTACCGAGGCATAACTCTTCGCTGAGCTTTCTTGAATGATGACCAAGCACGACCAGATCGATCTGGTCTGTTCTGACTATTTCCAAAATCTTTTCAGCCGGGGAAACAGATACGACAAGAAATTTTGCACTACACCAGTCTTCTTCAGAAGGACTCACAAACTCCATGAGTTTGTCCTTTACCCATCGTTGTTGCTCGTGCCATTCGTGAACGTGGACTTTCGGAACGCTGTGGAAAATTGTAATTTCGGCGTTGTACATTCGGGTGATTTGAAAGGCCAGCTTAGCGACATGACGGCTGTTGGAGTCGTAATCCACGGCACAAAGTACCTTTTTGATTTGAACCGGACGCAGATCATCATCTTTAATGAAATGGTGAGTCGGCCGGCATACAGTCAAAACTGGAAGCGCGGATTTGTGTAGAACTTTATTTGTTACAGATCCGGTGAAGAATTCTTCATGGCCGGAGAGGCCGTGCGTTCCCATTACGATCAAATCGGAGGCTGTTCTCCTTGCGGTTTGCAAAATCACTTCTGCCGGATTTCCTTCTCCGATGATTTTAATGACCCGGACCGAATCGACTTTTTCCACAAAGTTGTCCAATTTTTCTTTTGCGTTGGAAGACAAGGCTTCCTGAACGGTCTCGGAATAGTTCCCTTGCAGGTAACTCATCGCTTGCGAAAAATCGGGAATGGAATGACAGACCACGAGCTGCGCATCGTTGTCCTGTGCAAGCGAAACCGTGTAACGGAAGGCCAACGTTGAGTACTCAGAGAAATCTATCGGGCAAAGAATTTTCTTGAAGACTCTCTGCGAGGTCTACTCCTTCAGAATTCTCGCTCGCCCTCCAATATTTATTAAGCCCGAGGAGTAGTTAGAAGTTCGATGTTTGTTTTGGATACTGGTTTGTTGCATTCCTTACTCCTTCCTTGAAAGTCCCTACACAAGTTTTAGGCCAGGAAAAATGCGAGAATAATAGAAAGACGGATCAGACAGACTGTCTGCAAGCCGGAAATATGATTGGCGAATTGTCAGCGGCGCCCTGACGCTATCGGCGAGAATAACCTGGCGAATTGCTTGCACTTATATAACGAGGTGAATTATGAAGATAATTATTGCTGCTACTGATTTTTCGGAGACTTCAGGCGCCGGCCTGCGAGAGGCTCGTAAGTTCGCCCAGGCGATGAAAGCAAGGATCCTGCTTGTGTTTGTTCAAAATACAACAGACATCCGCTATGCGTTGGGACAAGAAATTCCGCTGACTTTTGAAAACTCGCGTGGCTTATCACCTTTAAAAACATTTTTTCTCGGTAGCACAACTCAGAATTTGATCCGGACTTCTCCTTGTCCGGTTGTTGTCATTCACAAATCAAAACGAAATTTCTGGAAAAAAGAAGCCGCATAAGCAATGAACAAAACGCATACACATTATTTACCGCCGCTCTATCAGGATTCACCCGAACACGGCAGGCTCATTCTACGTGATGGCTCGACTGCAAACATCCGTTTCATTCGGCCGGAGGATCAAGAAGCCACACAAAAGTTTTTCGAACTTCTTTCTCCGGAATCACGATGGCTCCGTTTTTTTTCCCTTGCAAAACCGGATCCAAAACTAATCCAGTCCATGTGCAATCCGGCTGATCCCTCCGCTCAAACAACTCTGGTCGTCACACGAATCGTTGAAGGTAATCCGAAGATTATCGCTGTTGCAACTTACTGGGGACAGAAGGACAAAACTGCCGAGGTGGCTCTGGCAGTAGATGATCTGTTTCAAGGAAAGGGAATCGGCACTCTGCTTTTAGAGCGCCTTGCACTTCTTGCAGTTCGTAATGGCTTCATTCAATTTTATGCCACAACTCACACTTCCAATCAGCCGATGCTGGAAGTCTTTCGCAGATCCGGGTTCCCTGTACACGAAAAACGCGAGGACGGTTACGTGGAACTCCATTTTTCGGTGGAACCCACCGAATCCAGCATGGAACGATCAGAAACGGTCGATCGTGTTTTCACGACGGCTTCGCTGCTTCCTGTTTTCCAACCGAAGTCGATTGCAGTTGTTGGCGCATCTCGCGATCCATCCAGTATCGGTTACAGGATTTTGGAAGAATTGATCATGAACCGGTATCAAGGACCGGTTTATCCGGTCAATCCAAACGCGCGGGTGATCGGCTCCATCCATGCTTATCCAGATGTAAAAAGTTTGCCGGAACCGGTGGATCTTGCCGTGATCACGGTTCCGCTTCCCGCCGTGATGAGTGTTGTGGATGGTTGCGCTGCAAACGGTGTTCGCGCCCTTGTAGTCATCACGGCGGGTTTTGCAGAGCTCAGTGGAGAAGGATCTGAGCTGCAAAAACAG
>JBKKAT010000555.1:0-10912 GCA_046714535.1 Acidobacteriota bacterium
ATGCTGAACTATGCCCCTTCATTAACTTCGATGACCGGCGGACGCGGCTACTATGAAATGAACTTCTCGCATTACGATGAAGTACCTTCTCATCTCTCGCAAAAAATCATCGAAGAACATAAATCAAAAGTGCAGCACGAAAAAGAAGAAGAATAATTTTTAACAGAAGCAAACAAAGGAAACAAAGATTATGAAATCTTCGTTTTCTTCGTTATCTTCTGTTAAGAAAAGACTGCCTTGAGTATTATTGTCGGTTTGCTGATTGCGGGCATGATTGTTTTTGCCTTCTGGTCAGCGCAGCGAGAGATTCGGCTTTACCGCAACTATCTGGAAGGGGACAAGGAATATCTTGTTTCAAAACAAAGACGCAACCGCCGAATCGTAATTTCCGGCGTATTGGTTCTGGAAGCGACGTTCCTCTTTCTTGGATTCTACATTCTCTCCTTTACGGATCCGTTTCAAGCACTGTGTTTCTGGACTCCACCACTGATCTTGATCGTCTGGATGGTTTATCTTGGTATGAAGGATTTTCGGGAGACGAGTCGCGATATCGATGTAATTTTTCGGGAAGCTTCGGACGTGATCCTGAAGAAAAAACAAGAGAATTGAACAAAAGCCAACGAAGGGAACGAAGATTAAAAAATCTTTGTTCCCTTCGTTTGCTTCTGTTAAAAGAGAGCTACTGTTCGTCCTTTTCTTCTTCCTCGAGTTTTTCGTCGATTTTGCGAATGCGATCTTCGGCTTCCCGTTTGAGTTTGTACTGGGTGCCGATATTCCGTGTATGAAATCCGCCCCCCTGGTTGATGGTTTGCTGAGCGTCCTTTGCCTGTTGTTCCAGCGCTGCCCGCTCTTCTTTTAGCTTTTCTGCTTCCTCATTAACTTGCTGTTTTGGGGGTTCTGGTTTTTTCGGTCTTTCCACTTCATCACCGAGGGAAGTATCGATGCCGGGAAGCGTTTTTTCTTTGATTCCTTCCGGCTCTGGTTCTACACGGACTTCCATACCAAGTGTGGATTTCAAGTTCGCCACATCCTGATTGGTGAAAACCCTTGCCGGTTTTCCTTGTTTTTGTATGGCCTCACGTCTTGCTCTTTCCTTTTTCGCAGCGTCAGCAACTTCCGTCGCTTCGACCATCATTCCAATCGCGAATAGCGTTATAGAGACAAAGATTGCCAGTTTCTTCATAACTACCTCCCTGGATCAGTGACAGTGACCAGTACAAAGCAATGATAATCCGTAAACTATCCCTCCGCCAGACGAAGATTCCGGGGCATGTCACTGATTGTCTTTTGCACGAAACGAGCAAGACAGAAGGCAATCTCCTCGGCCACATCGTCCGGTACACCATCGACAAATCGGGATTTTAACCGCATATCGCACTGGTCATTCACGTAATCGACGACCACAAAAGTTTCCCTGTCCACAATGGCAATTTCGGCTGAGAAAAAATCAAGCTTCGAAATTTCGGCTATCTTTTCTACAACAGTTTTTAGCCGCTCTAATCCATATATTTTTTCTTCTTCGGGAGAAACACGGAAATAGATGTGGGTTTGATCGTCCCACCAGCAGCTCAGAATTTCGCCGCAGATATAATACGTACGAAACCAGGCTCGCCGGTCACCGAAATGTGCCGGAAGGACCTTTTCCTGTAGCAGGAATTTTTCGCGGCTCCTTCCCTCACGCGCTTTGACAATATCAAAGAGGGTCTTGGCATTTGCTTCTACGCCGACACCACCGCCGCCGGTTGCCGGCTTAATGATGAAGGGTTCTCCCAATCGGATCAGTTCTCCAATCTTGATTTTGGTCCAATCTCTGTACGGTGAGAGAATAATTGTATAGGGCACGCGGACGTCGTTGTCCGCAAGCTTTTGATGCATGACCGCTTTATCAAGAGCTACAGCCAGTTTGTCGGGATGATTCAGGAAAACAGCGCCATTCGCAAGAAGCTTTTTTACAAGAGGTTCAAAAGCCGGCTGATTATCACTGGCGCGGTCAAGAACGACTCTGGCATTAAAATCGCCACGCTTCAATTCCTCCAGCACCTTCGGCTGGTTATAAGGCTGAATCAGATAGCTTTGTAGCCGGAATTGCTGGCATTTTCGATCGAAGATCCGGATGAAATCTTCATCAAATTCCCATTCCCATAGAATTGCTATGTCCGCAAACATCGCGAAGGATTTTATCACACCAGGAGCCGGAATCTTTTTTCAATCAGGGATTCCAGATATTCCCGGTCCACTTCATATCCAATTCCGGGAGCTTCCGGTAGTTGAATCAATCCTTCAGAATTCATCTCAACAGCGGGCTGAATGATGTCGCGGTGCCAGTAACGGTCGCTTGCAGAAGTGTCGCCGGGAAGAGTGAAATTGGGCAAAGAGGCGAGAGCCAGATTGTGAGCTCTGCCAATTCCCGATTCCAGCATTCCACCGCACCAGACCGGTATCTGGTGCTTCATGGCAAGATCGTGAATCCTGATCGATTCGCGGTGCCCGCCGACTCGTCCTGTTTTGATGTTGATGATCCGGCAGCTGTTCAGGGCAATGGCTGCCTTTGCCTGATGAAGTGAGGTGATCGATTCATCCAGACAAACAGGTGTTTGCAAATGGTTTTGTAGAATTGCATGATCACAAAGATCCTCGTAATGTAGCGGTTGCTCGATCATCATCAACCGGTAACTGTCCAGCGATTTTAGAAGTTCGGTATCCGATAATGTGTAGGCGGCATTTGCATCCGCCATTAAGGGAATATCCGGAAATTCGCTTCGAATCGCTTCCAGCAAGCTTTGATCCTTTCCAGGTTTGATTTTGATTTTGATTCGGCGATAACCTTGAGACAGATAATTGCGGACGCTCTCCAGAAGCGAATCGTTATCCTTTTGTATGCCGATGCTCACACCGCAGGGAATTTGTGTTTTGGTTCCTCCCCAGAGGCGGTAGAGTGGTTGTTTCTGACTTTTGGCAAGGATATCCCAGAGGGCCGCTTCCAGGGCGGCTTTCGCCATATGATGCCCTCGTATCGCTGCGGAAGACTGAAAATAATCTTCTAATGTATTCGAAGAACGAAGCGACGGCAGAAGATATTTCTCCAGCACATGCCATGCCGTCACCACTGTTTCGTAGCTGTAAAACGGATCTTGATCGGCGACGCATTCACCGTATCCTTCCAGACCTTCTCCTTTTACATAGGAGAGGAGAACTTCACGGCGATCCACTGAACCGAAGCTTGTTTCAAAAGGAGATTTCAGCTCTAAAGGAAACAAAAGTAATCCGGCTTCTTCAATTTTGGGCAACGGAATGCCCAGGAGATTCGTGAGTGTTTGTTCGATTTCCTGTTTCATATGTCGATCACAAATTGTACTTGATGGCCCGGTGGCATTTCATTCCATTCGATTTGTCCGTAAGTCGCGCTTTTTGCGTGAAGTCTTCGTTCCATATTCTCAGTGATTTTTTGACCGCTAACGCGGGCACTCAAATTCCACATTGATTCGGGCTTTAGCTGCACCCGAAAATGATTGAGAAACACATGCTCCACTTCATGAAGCAAAATCAAGCGATTCAGCCAATCCACCAGAAGCAGAATCCGGTCCGGCGCGCTCAATTCAAATTCAAACGAAACATCATTCCGTATTTTCTTTGTGTCGGTCATGAGCTCAAACAATGCTGCTGCCGAGTCCTTAAACACTTCCTCGACCGTATTTGCGGTTACCTGGATCAATTCCTCGGATGGATGACCCAAAAACTCATACATAAGAAAAAGTTAAAGGTTAAAAGTTAAATGTTTAAAGTTAGAGGTTTCTGCCAAACAAGTTGAGCTACTTTTAACTTTTAACCTTTAACTTTTAACTTTATTAACCTCTTGGATGGAACTTGCGATAAATCTTCTGCAGATGTTCCCTGGATATATGAGTATAAATCTCTGTTGTGCTGATGTCCGCATGTCCGAGTAGCATTTGAACCGAACGAAGATCCGCACCCCCTTCGAGGAGATGAGTTGCAAATGTATGTCTCAAAACGTGGGGGGTCAAGAGATGGTCCGGGATAGAAGCTTTTCGCCCGTACAGTTTTAGGATTTTCCAGAATCCTTGACGCGTGAGCGGTCTGCCGCGCTGGTTTAGAAAGACTTTTTGCCGGTCTCCCTGAAGGAGCGACTTGCCGTAATTTTTTCGAGGTTTCACTCCCACGCATTTGGGGCGCACTTCTTTGAGATAACGGTAGAGCCACTCTTTACTCTGTTCATTCACGGGTGCGATTCGTTCTTTGGAGCCTTTGCCGGTGCAAACAACAAATCCGAGTGGTAACTGCAGTTGATGCAGTTTTAATCCCAGCATCTCTGATATTCGCATTCCTGCGGCGTATAGCAGTTCCAGCATTGCGCGATCCCGAATTCCGGCTTCCGTTTCGGTGTCCGGTTGCTGCAGCAGCGTCTGCATTTGTTCGCGGCTCAGCATTTTCGGCATTCGTCTGAACCTGGTCGGAGCCTCCAGTTGCGCTGTTGGATCAATCAGTATTTTGCTGTTTTGCACCAGATAGCGGTAGAAATTTCTCAGACTGGAAGTCATTCGCATCACCGAGGAAGATGCGAGTTTGAGGTGGTTGAGATAATGCAAGAATTCAATGACCTGCAGATATTCCTGTGGTCCTTGAGCCCATTCCTTCGTGGTGCTGAAGCGTATCAGGTGCTGCAGGTCCCGTTTGTAGGAGAGGATGGAATTTTCCGAAAGTCCCTTCTCAATCCGGCAATAATCCAGGTACTCTTCCACCCAGAGAGCAAGCCGATTCATTACACATATAGTGCCAAAGTAATGAGTAATGAGCAATGAGTTTATTATACTTAGTACCTTAAGCTGGTCTCATTACTCATGACCCATAGCTTTGGCACTTGATGATGAAACCGAATGAACAGAACCTGGAACGGCTGGTAAAGAAGGTCGTTAAACAGCAGCCCATCTCCGCAAGGGATTTGCTTGCTCATTGGGAAGGTCTGGGCTCGCTTGGTCATCGGATCGTGATCCAAACATTGAACAAGCAAAAAGGATGGGAATCTTTCGTTTTATGGAGCGAATCTGAGTTGCAAATTCGTAAGAAACTGGAACAAATATCCGATCGGGCCGGAATATCAGAAGCAGGTATCCTTCATTTAAAATCGGCGGGTATCACGGGTAGCGAAGGGGACACGCCCCGTTCGCAAGCAATAGGGGTTCTACAAACGGTAAAGGAAAAGGATGAGACTGATTGGGAAGAGGCGATCCAGCTGATGCTACAAGACGATGACTTTTTTGAAAGCACACTGGCATTGCTGGAATTGGAAGAAGAGTCACCTCGAACAGTATCTTTTCTTACGACACTATTAGAACTAAATCCTGGACGTGAGAAGGATCAGTCCATACGGAAAGCGCTTTACAGGCTTCGGCAAAAAGGATTTGAACCTCCCCGCCGGGAAATACCTGTCATAGCGGTGGAACCGGACCGTTCGGAAATCTTTTTCCTTGCCGAAAATCGTTTGCCACTCTGGCAACCATTCTTCTACTATCGCGGGGCCGGGCGGGGTGATTGGTTTTTTGCGGAAATCACGGAGGGCAAGAATTTCGATATCATTCAGCAACGTCGCGACATCCGCATGAATGCAAGAGCCATGCAGCGTGTTGCCGATGATTACGCTGCGGAGTTTCAAAAAGGGACCGGCGTAAATATGTCGTTCCATGCTGTACCACCGCAATACGCCCGGTTCTTCCTTACGAGTTCTTTTGAGTTTTTGCAGGGCGCAGAGGATTTTCGGAAGTACATGGGAGAGGCGCCTAAAAAGGATCCCTTTTCGGAATGGAGGCCACGTACGAATCTATATCAGCCTGATGCTGCTCTTTTATTGAATCATGAATACTTCGCGCTCTGGCTGGCTGAAGATGAATTTCTTGATCAGTTAATCGAACGGCTGGTACAAATTGAAGAAGGGCCGATCATTTTGCCGGAACAACAAAGGCATCAACAAAAAGGTGAAGCCGTAGACCGGGCGACTAGCGAGTATTTCTCCCCTGTGAACAGGCCGGTTTGGGCGCTGGCGTTGCAAAAAGCAGCGTATATCCTGAAAGATAAAGATCCGGAAATTGCAGAGATCGCCTACGGATTCTCCCGGATGCTGGACACTCAGCCAAATCCTTTCGCCACTTACCTGGTAGAACGTTCCTTGGAGATACGCAAAGCGCAGTTAGCAAAAAAACAGAGTGAAGAGAAGCGGACCTCATTGATCATGAGCCCGCACGAATTCGAACGCAGCCTCAAAAAACCTTAGCGTCTTTGCGCCTTTGCGTTGGAATTATTCTACGATCAGTTTGCCGCGCATTTTGAGATGCTTCTTCCCGCAGCGAACCACGCAGTAAAAGAAAAACTCTCCAGTCTTGTCCGGTGTGAATTCTATTTTTACGGGCTGTCCGGGAGCCACTTCTTTTGCAATATCAAATTCATCGATTGCAAAACCGTGTGCTACATCGGAAGCCTTTACAAGCAAAACAACCGGTTCTCCTTTCTTTACCCGAATCACATCCGGTGTGTAGAAAGATTTTTGACAGTTGATTTCAATCGTGGTGACGGGTGCTGAAAAAAGGTAGTGTGCCGGAGAGAGGCAAAGCGCCAAAATGAGAATCCAAAATCTGATTTTCATCTCCAACTCCTTTTGAACAAAAGCAAACAAAGGGAACAAAGATTTAAGAATCTTTGTTTTCTTCGTTATCTTCTGTTAAAACTCATGCTTTTTCCTGGATCAGTTTCTTCAGGTAGGCATCGAGCATTTCGTTTTCATAAGTCACGGTATTTAAGAATAGACTCTCCTTGAAATAATGTTGAAGTTGTTCGGGAGTCAGTTGCTGCAAAATGTTCTCGATTTCCTTCATCACATCTTCATACGAGTGTTGGAGTTCTTTGCGAAGCCCGACTTCCTGGTAGATTGCTTCGATCATGGAGAGGAGATCGCCGTCGAGATTGAGCTCATAGCCGCTGGATAATTTAATCTTTTTCATAAATCACTTCCTTCTTGTTGAAAGGCCGCCACAGCCTCCTCGACATTTTTGTACATAGGGAACAGCGTCTTTGCTTTCGCGATGGCGAGCAACGTTTCAATTCTGGACTGCACTGCAGCCAGGTGAATCCGGCCTTCCGCGGCTTTCGTTTTTCGATAGAAATCCATCAAGCATCCGATGCTGGCGCTGTCCATGAAGGCGACCCGTCCCAGATCGATCACAAAGTGCCGATAACCTTCCTGCAGATAACCTGCCCATTCGCGCGAAACCTGGTCGAGCAGTTCGTATACCATTCGCTCGTAAGGAACGCGAATCGTTTTGACTTCGTTTTCACTGGTACTCATGGTTAAACTCCTTGTATCGTGGCGATTCCTTTGATCTTTTCGGCGAGCTCAGCCCGTCCACGATGAATCCTCGATTTCACTGTGCCCTCTACCAGTCCCAACTGATCAGCAATCTCTTTGTAAGACATTCCTTTCAGATCACGAAGAACCAGTACCGTCCGAAGGTCATCAGGTAATTCACTCAAACTTTGTCTCAAACTCCGGGAACGTTCCGCCGCCTGCATGGTTCCCTCCGGTGAGAGCCCTTCGAACTTGAACTCCTTAATTTTGTCCAGACCCTGGCTCAGCAGTTTCTTCTCCCGTTTCGTGCTGCGGTAATAGTCGATGCAGGCATTGCGGCTGATGCTGACGAGCCACCAGGAAAAATCCTGCTCTTTCTTATAAGAATCAAGAGCTTTGTAGACTTTTAGAAACACTTCCTGCGTGAGGTCTTCCGCTTCTTCGAATCGCCCTGTGAATTTGTAGGCAATTCCAAACACTTTTCGTTTGTAACGGGCCACGATTTGATCCCACGCGGACTGGTCCCGAACCAGGCAACGTTCAATAAGTTCCAGATCAGTAGGCTGTTCCAAGATGGAGTAAATAGTACCACACTGTTTTGTACCGTAGGGGCGGTGCATTTGTGCTTTTTACAAATGCTGCGCCCTGAATGCTCGGGCTGAGCATTCGCAAAAACGCGAATGCGCAGCCCCAGCAAAATGATATGCTGAATGAAGTAATGAAGATCATTTCTACTCATGTAAATGCGGATTTTGACGGCTTTGCCGCGATGCTCGGGCTGCTAAAATTGCATCCGGACGCTCATCTTGTATTTCCGGGAGCAAAAGAGCCAACGCTCCGCCATTTTTTTAATGAGAATCGTGGTGATTTTACAGAACTTTCGTTGAAAGAGGTTCGGGATGTATCGCACCTGATTCTGGTTGATGTCGGAAAGGAAGACCGGCTCGGGCCGCTTGCATCGATCCTGCAACAATCCAACCGGCCTTTTGTAGAAATTTACGATCATCATCCCCAAGAGCAAATCAGTATTGCAGCAGACCGCCTTCACATTCACTCTTTTGGCTCAACAACCACGATTGTTGTTCAAGAGCTGATGAAAACAGGCGTGCCATTAACTTCCTTTGAAGCGAGTATTTTGCTCGCTGGAATTTATGAAGATACCGCAAACTTCCTGTCCACCGGTTGCACTCCGGAAGATTTTCAGGCAGCACTCTACCTTTTAAATAAGGGAGCTGAAATCGCGCTGGTGAACCGCTTGTTAACGCATCGTTTGCATCCGGATCAAGCCGCCTTTTTCAACAAGATGGTTTCTCACTGCGAGCAAATTGAGATTCAGGGTTCCACGATCATCCTGTCTGCCTTTTCCTGGCCTGGGTTTGTTCCGGAAGCGGCTTATCTCGTTCATCGTTTTATGGATCTGGAACCGATCGATCTCTTTTTTGCTCTCATCTTAATGGACAATCGAGTTCACGTAATCGCGCGTTCTGTTTCACCTGATGTGGATGTTGGTCAGATCATGACGCAACTCGGTGGCGGAGGGCACAAGATGGCTGCCTCGGCAGTACTGAAGGGTGTGACTTTGATTGAGGCGCGCGAAAAACTAACAGGTTTGCTGATTCAGAACCTGAAGAGACGTGAGACGGCAGTAGATTTGATGAAAGGAAACATTATTCAAATTGCGCCGGAAAAGAACCTGGCCGATGCATCCGAGCTGATGAACCGGTATCGTATTAACGCACTTGTTGTAACCGATGCCGAAAAGGTGATCGGAACGATAACGAGGCAAATCGTTGATGGAGGCGTTTATCACGGGCTGGCGGACCGCCCGGTTCAGGATTATATGGTGACCGATCTTCCACTCATAGATCCTGATACTCCGGCCCGCGAGATTCTGGACCGGATGATTTCCGGACGCACACGTTTCGTGCTTGTAGGGAAAGAACCTTCTAAGGTTGAGGGAATTATCACGCGCATGGATCTTCTCAGATTTCAATACGAACTAAGTTCTCCGAAACTCGCGCTTCGCAAAAGCAAGAGGTCCGAAAATCTAAAGGCGATGTTGAAAAAGCGGCTACCCGATTCCGTCATCCAACTGCTGCAGGACTCCGGTGTTGTTGCCGAACGAATGGGATATAAGACATATCTTGTCGGCGGAATGGTTCGTGATCTACTCCTGCACCGGGAAAACATCGATCTGGATCTGGTTGTAGAGGGGGATGGGATTGAATTCGCTGACAAATTTGCAAAACTGCATTCGGCGCAAATCGCAACGCACAGGCAGTTTGGAACGGCGCGATTAATGCTCCCCGGTCAATTGAAAATGGACATTGCCACGGCGCGCACGGAATCGTATCATGCGCCCGCAGCTCTTCCACAAGTGCTGGGCGGTATCCTGCGTCAGGACCTTTACAGGCGTGATTTCACGATCAATACATTGGCGATCGATCTTTCGCCCGCGCGTTTCGGAGCATTAATCGATTATTTCGGAGGCTGGGATGATTTGCATCAAGGAACCATCCGGGTGCTTCACAGTCTCAGCTTTATCGATGATCCGACTCGCGCTCTCAGGGCGTTCCGGTTCGCAACGCGCTTCAATTTCACCATCAGCAAAGATACGCAGCGTCTGATCAAAAGCGCCGTGGAAAGCCGCGTGCTGGAAAAACTCTCCGGTAAAAGACTCTGGACGGAACTGAAAAATTTGTTGGAAGAAGAGCATCCGATTCCGGCCATCCGTTTGCTTCAAGAATACAAATTGCTGCAATTCATTCATCCTTCGGTTGCCCTGGATTCGTTTCTGCTCGATTTGCTTTATCAAGTGCAGGATGTTCTGTCCTGGTTCCACTTGAACTTTTTGAAGGAACCGCCCGAAGCGTGGCTGCTTTATTTCATGGCGTTACTGGAGAAATTGGACCGTCAGGAACGTGTGGAAGTATCCTCAAGATTGCAGTTGACCGCGCGTGTTCAGGATTTGTTGAAGTATTACAAGTCCAACACGAAGGACATTCGTTCGCGGCTCCTGTCGAAGACGAATCCGAAACCGGCGGACACTTATTTTTCACTTCATGAATTTCCGCAGGAAGTAATTTTGTATGCGATGGCTCGTTCCTCTGAGGATCTGATCAGGCGTCAAATTCTGTTTTTCCTGCGCGATTACCGGATGGTGAAACTGGAAATTACCGGGGACGATGTGCTGCGATTCGGTGTAAGTCCCGGACCTGAGATCAAAGAAATCCTGGATCATGTTTTGCGGGCACGGCTCAATGGAGAAGCGCCGGAGCGCGAACACCAACTGCAACTCGCTGAAAAATTCAATTTAGCTCAATTTAACAAAAGCAAACAAAGAGAACAAAGGATCAAAGATTCATGAATCTTTGTTTCCTTTGTTAGCTTTTGTTCAAGAAACGAGTGTAAATTGACACCGTGTCGGTCCTGTGATAGGGTAAAACTCTTTTATCCACAGGGAGGGGGCGTCGAGCCCAGCCTCATGGAGCGCGGAGGAAAATCGAAATGATACAGATTGGACGTTGTTTGTTTACATCTGAATCGGTGACAGAAGGACAT
>JBKKAT010000556.1:0-3311 GCA_046714535.1 Acidobacteriota bacterium
ATCGGGTTTGCCGGACCGCGCGTCATTGAGCAAACCATTCGTCAAAAACTGCCGGAAGGTTTTCAGCGATCCGAATTTCTCCTGGAACATGGCATGCTGGATGAAATCGTTGAACGCAAACAAATGCGCGAATATTTGATCAAGGCTCTCCAGTACATGAACTCCCAGCCGGACTAATAACTCGAGTAAGAAAGGTGATAAGGAGATGATAGAGATAAGGAGATAATTTAATTTTTTTAATCCCCACATCCCAAATATCTTCCTATCCACCCTCTCACACGCAGCGAAGGCGTAGCGCAAATGTCTAAAATCCGCGAGCGATTGGAATCCCTGGAAACGCTGGGGATCAAGTTCGGACTGGAAAATATTCGACAGCTTCTGGCGGAACTCGAAAATCCTGAAAAGCATTTCCCATCCATATTGATTGCAGGAACCAATGGTAAAGGTTCCGTGGGGGCGATGCTGGAAGCAATTTGCACCAGAAATAATCTACGTACGGGCTACTACCTCTCCCCGCATTTAACGGACGTTCGTGAGCGGATCCGCGTAAATGGCCAAAAAATTTCGGGCGGAGACTTCGAAAACTCCCTGGACAAAGTATTCCGTGCAATGGAGAACCTTTCGCTCTCTCCCACATATTTTGAAGCACTCACCGCCACTGCTCTTCTGCATTTTTTCGAAATGAAAGTCGATTGTGCAGTGATGGAGGTGGGGTTGGGTGGACGCCATGATGCAACAAATGCAATCACGCAACAGCTCTCCCTCATCACAAGCATCGGACTGGATCATGAAGAATATCTTGGCAAGACTCTGGAAAGCATAGCTGCCGAGAAAGCTATGATTTCAAAACCTTCGGTTCCAATGGTAACGGGAATTTTTCCTCCGGAAGCGCAAATGGTGGTGGAAGAAATCTGTAACAACATGGGAAGCGCGCTCTATGCTGCCAAGCCTACTAATATCGTAGATGCACGACTGGAGGATGGCTTTCCCGTTTTCTTCTACCCTCCCTGGAACAAAACGATTCGAGTGAACTTGCGAGGAAGACATCAAGCTCAGAATGGGGCGATCGCTTTGCTTTCTTCCGATTTGCTTGCTCAGTTGGGATGGAAGATCGACAGAGATCTTGTGATTCAGGCGCTTCGTGAAGTGAAGTGGCCCGGACGTCTGGAAGTTGTTCCGGGAATGGATCCGCCTTTGCTTCTGGATTGTGCGCACAACCCGATGGGCGCCCGTGCTCTCGCTCAATTTCTTATGGATACTCAGTGGTCTGAATGCATTTTTCTCTTCACGGCGATGAAAGATAAAGATATTGATGGAATGCTTGGCGCTGTAAGCAGAAATGCCGCCCGAATTGTTCTGACTCGAGTGGAGCCGCTGAATCGCTGCGCAGGAATAGATCCGTTGACCCATGCCGCTTCGAGTGCCGGAATTCCGCATCTTATCGAACAGGATCCCCTCCTTGCTTTGCGTAAGGCTTTGGCCTTGTCCTCCGAATCGAATCTTCCCCTGGTTGTCTTCGGATCCATTTATCTAATCGGTTCTCTTTTTTCGGCCCTCGGTCTTACTACCTGATTTGTTTGTTCCGCGTTATAATCTAAATACAGGTGCCATTCTATCTCCATGAAAACAAATAGTTTGTTTGTCTTTTGCCTGCTCCTTATTTCCTTCACTTGTTTGGCAGCGGAACCGAAGGTCGTTCATATTTTTTTGGACGGTCCCATCCATGCGGTCACGTCGGAGTATGTCACCCGGGGCATCGATCATGCGGAGGAAATAAATGCCGAGCTTGTGATTTTTCAGATTCAAACTCCGGGTGGTTTGATGGACTCCATGCGTACGATTATTTCAAAGATGGTGAATTCAAAAGTACCGGTCGTTGTATACGTGGCGCCAGCCGGCGCTCGAGCGACCTCTGCTGGCTTTTTCATAACGATCGCAGCGGATCTGGCTGTCATGGCACCGGGAACGCATTTGGGCTCTGCTCATCCGGTCACTAGCGGAGACGGTGGCGCTGACACAGAAAACACCAAAACTATGATGAAGAAGGCGACTGAGGATTCCGTTGCCTATATAAAAACGCTCGCTGAAAAGAGAGCTCGCAACGTAGAACAGGCTGAAAAAGCGGTTCGGGATTCGATTTCCTTTACAGAAACGGAAGCACTGAAATCGAAACTGATCGAATTCATCGCGAAAAATAAAGAAGAACTCCTGCAAAAGGCAAACGGGTTAACAATCAAAAGATTCGATGGATCGGAAAAGACACTGAATCTGAACAAGCCCCGAGTGATTGCTTATGAAATGACCCGCAGGCAAAAGTTTCTGTCCTTTCTTGCTGATCCAAACATCATGGTCCTTCTATTCAGTATCGGAATGATGGGCATCTTCATGGAACTGTACCATCCCGGCGCAATTCTTCCTGGAGTTGTAGGAGTCATCTGCCTGGCACTAGGCTTTCTTTCGGTGCAGATTCTGCCGATTAATTATATCGGCGCAGTATTGATCGTATTTTCGATTGTTTTGTTCCTTCTTGAAATTAAAATCACCAGCTACGGTTTGTTGACCATCGGCGGCGTTGTATCCTTTGTACTTGGAGCAACCATGTTGTTTGATGCACCCATTCCTGAAATGCGGATCAGCTATAAAGTGATTGCCACTTCTGTTTTCTTGATCGTCGCGACCATGGCATTTCTTTTGTTCATGGTTGTGACTCTGCATCGACGTAAGCCTCTCACGGGTCTTCAGGGTTTGTTGCAGGAGACTGGTATTGCTAAAACAGATATTCATGGAAGCGGCAAAGTCTTTGTTCATGGCGAACTGTGGAACGCCACCGCAAATGAACTGATTTCTAAAGGTGAAAAGGTAAAAATCGTCTCTGTGGACGGGCTAAACTTGCGAGTGGAAAAGCAGTAAAACGAGGTAATTCTATGTTAGAAAACTGGATTCCTTACGGAATGGTTGTCCTGTTTGCGATTTTTCTACTGAAATCCTGGATCAATGTCCTGCGTGAGTACGAGCGCGGTGTTGTTTTTCGTTTGGGAAGGCTGGTGCCGGTTCCCCGCGGGCCCGGTATTGTTCTGGTTGCGTATCCGTTAGAGAAAATGGTGCGCGTCAGTTTGCGGACTGTGACACTCGATGTTCCTCCTCAGGACGTAATTACGAGGGACAATGTTTCCGTCAAAGTCAACGCGGTAGTTTATTTTCGCGTGTTCGAACCGGCGAAAGCCATTGTAGAGGTAGAGAATTATCTGTATGCTACCTCTCAGCTGGCTCAAACGACTTTACGTTCGATCCTAGGGGAGGTAGATCTGGAC
>JBKKAT010000557.1:0-3125 GCA_046714535.1 Acidobacteriota bacterium
TGATCACACTGTATCCATTGTTTGAAAAAATAATGTCAACCAGATTCTTGCCGATATCATGAACATCCCCTTTCACAGTGGCAAGAATCACCTTCCCTTTGTTTGCGCTCTCCGATTTCTCCATGAACTGCTCCAGATGCGCCACCGCCGCTTTCATCGCTTCTGCGCTCTGAAGCACTTCCGCCACAATCAATTCATTGTTGTTGAAGAGGCGCCCCACCTCATCCATCCCCTTCATCAACGGACCATTGATAATTTCCAGCGGAGGTGTTGTCTTGAGTTTCTCATTCAAATCGTCAATCAAACCTTCCTTGGTTCCTTCAATGATGTAACTCGCGAGCCTTTCCTCCAGCGTTCGTGTGGAAGCAACCGGTTTTGATTCATGCTTTTTCGCACGGAAGTGAGCCGCGAAAGCGGCAACTGGATCCTCACCGCGATTGAACAGGAGATCATCACACACCCGTTTATCTTCTTCAGGGATACTCGCATAGCGAATCAACTTTTCGGAAGAAATAATTGCGAAGTCGAGTCCTGCCTTTGTACAGTGGTACAAGAACACAGAATTCAGCACTTCCCTTCCCGCATCCGGAAGTCCAAAGGAAACGTTCGAAATTCCCAGTACAGTGCGGGTAAAAGGAAGCTGCTGTTTCAATGCAGCCACCGCGCGGATCGTATGCTGCGCGGAGCCGACATAATTGGCGTCCCCTGTTCCACAGGGAAAAACAAGCGGATCCCAGATGATATCTTCTTCAGGGAAGTCATAATTGGTGGTGAGGTCGTGAAGAGCGCGCTTCGCGATTGCGAGTTTGCGCTCCACTGTAATCGCCTGCGCCTGATCCTTATCCTCATCGATGCATCCGAAAATGATCGCGGCGCCATATTTCTTCGCCAGAGGCACAACCTTGTCCAGCTTCTCCTGGCCATCTTCGTAGTTAATCGAGTTGATGATCGATTTCCCCTGGCAATAGGTGAGCGCGGTTTCCATCGCAGAGGTGTTGGTTGTATCGACCACCACGGGCACTTTCACCATGCGGATGAGTTTTTCATAGAACGCTTTGACATCTTCCGCTTCATCGCGGTCCGCATTCTGCAGATTCACGTCCATCAATTGTGCGCCCGCTCGAACTTGCGCCCGGCCGACTTCCGCAGCTTCCTCATATTTCTCTGCTTCGATCAAACGTTTGAATTTCCTGCTTCCCACTTCATTCGTTCGTTCACCAACGATCAACGGCCGGCTGGACTCCTCGCATTCCACGTAATCAATTCCGGAAACCTGCGTCTTTTTGTAGGAGGCGGGCACGCGCGGTTTTCCCGCGCGCGCCACTTTTGCAATCTCCTGGATGTAAGCTGGATTAGTGCCACAACAGCCGCCTACAATGTTGATCCATCCTTGCGCAATGAAACGTTCCAGAGCGGAAGCGATCATTTGCGGTGTTTCGCCATAGCGGCCGTTTTCATCCGGCAAGCCGGCATTCGGATAACAGGAGATGTAACATTTCGCGAGTGCATGGAGAGTCCGCAAATGATCCGACATGAACTCCGGACCGGTCGCGCAGTTTAAGCCGGCTGAAATCATTCCGGCATGCTCAATCGAAGTGTAAAAAGCATCGATGGTTTGTCCCGCGAGCATGGTCCCCATCGGCTCAATGGTTGCCGAGATCATCAAAGGCACGCGGGTGCTTGTATCGCGATACGCTTCGTGGATTCCGATGATTCCTGCTTTTACATTCCGCGTATCCTGCGATGTTTCCAGCAGCAAGGCGTCAACTCCCCCTTGCAGCAAACCGGTTGCCTGCGTGCGATAAGAATCGATCAGTTGTTGAAATGTGATACCACCGGTTACGGTGATTGTCTTCGTTGTAGGCCCCATGGACCCGGCAACAAAGCGATCAGAAAATTTCGCCGCCGCTTCCCGCGCAATCCTTGCTGCCGCTTGGCTGATTTCCAGCGACTGATGCGCAAGATCGTACTCGGCCAATACCGTTGGCATGGATCCAAAGGTGTTTGTTTCAACCATGTCGCTTCCGGCGTTGAAATAAGCCTCATGAATTTGACGAACCACATCCGGACGAGTCAGATTCAGATTCTCGTTGCAACCCTCAAGCTCAGGTCCGCCAAAATCGGAAGCGGTCAAGTCATACGATTGCAGCATCGTACCCATGCCGCCATCCAGCACAAGAATCTTTTCACGAATCAATTCCAACAACTGCTTCCCGCGTTCTGTGTATTCAGCCATTCTTCCTCTTATGGACCGCCGGCCTCCGGCCGGCATTATGGGCCGCAGGCGTCGCGCCTGCATCTTTCCTCTTCATTCCACACCCAATCAAAACCGTAAATGGATCTCCACGTCTCTTAGATCCGATATCAAGCTTAATTCCCACAAAGCGAGCATTTTTCAAAAACACACGCAGCTCCTTTTCTTCGAAACCAAGCCATACATCTCCCAATTTTGATTTCACCCATTCCTCTTGATGCGTTCGCAACTCTTGCAACAAAAGCTTTCCGCCCGGTTTCAAAATGCGATGCGCTTCCGCCAGTCCGGTCGCCGGCTCCTGCAAAGCGTGCAGAACCTGCGCCATAAGAACGACGTCCACGCTGCGATTCTTCAGCGGCAACTTTTCGATTCGGGCCTGTTTCCAGCGAATGTTTCGCGCGCCATGTTTGTGCGCAAGCTGTTTCGACTTCTGAAGCATGGTCTTGGATTTGTCGATAGCAATCACTCTACGCGCCCAACGAGCCACTTCGAGTGTTAAATATCCATCTCCGCATCCGAGATCCGCAACCACGCAATGCGGCGCAACATAACTCAACGTGCGAGCCCAGGCCGCCCAGCTTCGACCCGGATTTGCTATGGGCGAAGTCTGTTCACGAAAATCCTCCTTTCGCTGTCTCAATACTTCCTGCAAGCGCACATCATCTTCCCGGACTCCATCGAGTGTTCTCAGCTCCTCCTTCAAGGATGGCCACAAACCGGCAATGCCGTTCGAAAAGAGATCCGGATCCACAAAATAATAGGACCAGCCCCGCTCCCGGGCCTCCCGCACCAGCTCCGCCTCGCGGAGCAGCCGCAGATGCCGTGAAATACCGGACTGCGCCGTGCCCAGGATCTCCGTGAGTTCGCTCAC
>JBKKAT010000558.1:0-4484 GCA_046714535.1 Acidobacteriota bacterium
ATGCAAGGCAGGCAAAGCCCAGAAGGACCACCACTGTAAATAGATATTTTCTCATCATCTTAGGTTGCGCGACTACATTATACGATCCGAAATCCGTATCGTCCAGACCTTTTAACGTCTGACTGTATAGCCCTCACAAGGCCTGCCCCTACTTAAAGCCTCAGCCTGCGATCCCTTTACTTCTTTGGTTCGGAGAGCGGATTATCTTACTTCAAGAGATCCCGGCGAAGGGTAAGGCCTCCGTCGTAAAGAATCGTTTGCCCCGTCATATAAAGATCAGGATCGAGAAGGAACAAAACGAGCTTGGCGATATCCGAAGCCTGGCCGTATCTTGGAATGATTTTTTGGTCCACCAATTTGGCATATTTCCCTTTTTGAATGCTTTCCAGAGCCATGCCGGCATGATTGACGCCCGGAGCAATCACATTGACCCGGAAGAAGGGATCTCCGCCAAATTCCTTCGCCAGAATTTTTGCGCCCTGAATCAAAGCCGCTTTGGAGGTTCCATAATAAAGGGAACCCTCGAAGGGATAAATTCCTTGCATTGAGGAAAAGAGCACAGCGCATCCGGACCTTGAGGCGTTTCTCATTCGCAACCCGAATTCTTTTGCGCTATAGAGTGGCGCCGAGGCGTTGTAAAGAAATGCATCTTGAAAGTGAGAGATTTGCCCTTTCTGCCAATCCACTCTGGCAGGATCTCCGATCAAATTGATGAGAGCGTACGGCTCCTTCTCCTGGTCAAAGAAAATATTGATTGCATCCTGAATCTCGTCAGCCTGTGTGAAATCGCATTCGTAAAAGGTCGCATTGGCGCCTTTAACGCGGGACTTTAGTCGCGCGGCTTTTTCATTTTCCCTCCGGTGAACCAGCATCAGCGAGCATTTTTGTGGCGCCAGAGTGGCAACAATTTCCTCTCCCAAACCTCCTGTCGCCCCGGCTATTAGAATCGACTTCCCTTTTAACATTTCGCCTCTAATCTACCACCATAGAGTTAAAGGTTAAAGGTCAAAGTTAAAGGGTGAGATTATAAGGTTTGTTGTGTGTAGGAACCTTTAACCATTAACTTTTAACTTTTAACTTTTTTCCCTATCATAGTTCCATGTTATATCCGAATTTGTTTTTGCCGATTGCGATCGGGACGCTGCAACTACCCAATCGAATCCTGATGGGATCGATGCATTTGGGCTACGAAGGCCAGGAAGATTCTGCCGAAAGAATCGCGGAGTTTTACGCTGCCCGCGCCAGAGGCGGTGCTGCGTTAATCATCACGGGTGGCTGCGCGATCAATGAGGAGGCGATCGGTGGCGGGAGCTTCAGCTGCATATACAAACCGAACGATTTACGAACGTTGAGTTTCATCACACAGCGTGTCCATGAAGATGGGGGGAGGATCGGACTGCAGCTCTTTCATGCCGGCAGGTACGCAACGCGCGAATGGTTGTCCGGCTTACAACCGGTGGCCCCTTCAGCGATCCGCAGTAGCCTGCATCCATCCACTCCACGCGAGATGACCGAAGAGGATATTGGCAAAACCATCGATGATTTTGCGATCGCAGCTGTGCGGGCGCGAGAAGCAGGCTTTGATTGTGTAGAAGTCATGGGTTCAGAAGGATATTTAATCAACCAGTTTTTTTCTCCGCTCACTAACAAACGGGAGGACATCTGGGGAGGCGTTCTTGAAAACCGCGTCCGGTTCGGCGCCGAAGTCATGCGCGCGATTCGTAAAGCTTGCGGAGAATCCTATCCCGTCATATTCCGGATGTCCGGAATTGACTTAATGCCGGGAAGCAATGGATGGAATGAAACATTCTATTTTGCGCAAACAATGGAACAGATGGGAGCAGATGCCCTCAACATTGGAATCGGCTGGCATGAATCTCGAATTCCAACGATCTCGATGTTGGTGCCTCGAGCCTATTACAGCTTCGTGGTCGGGCACATCAAACAACACGTACAGATTCCCTGCATTTGCAGCAATCGAATCAACGATCCGGAGGTTGCAGAAAAATTGATTGCTGCTGGAAAAGCGGATCTGGTGAGCCTCGCGCGACCACTGCTATCGGATCCTGATTTTGCTGCTAAAGCCGCCAGTGGAAGAAGCCGATTCATCAACACATGCATTGCCTGCAATCAAGCGTGCCTGGACAATGCTTTCCGTGAGCAAGCAACCACTTGCATTTTGAATCCTGAAGCCGGTCGCGAAATACAGATGCGGAAGAAACCCACAAAGTACAAAAAGCGAGTTGCCGTGGTTGGCGCAGGACCGGCCGGACTGGAAGCGTCAAAGACTCTTGCAGAACGGGGGCACGATGTTACGCTTTTTGAAAGAGGGTCAAGAATTGGTGGACAACTTCTTCACGCCGTTCTGATCCCGGGCAAAGAGGAATTCCTAAATACAATTCGCTATTACCAGAGCCACCTGGAGGAATATAGAATCCACGTTCAACTAAACTGTTCCCCTTCGGAAAAAGAACTTCAAGAGTTTGATGTGGTGATTCTGGCCACCGGGGCGCGGCCGAGACCTTTTGATATTCCCGGATCAGATCAGGCGCACTGCATCAACTACGAGAATTTCTTTAATGATCCTTCCTCTCTGCAGCACTCCAGATCGGTTGCCGTGATCGGCGCAGGAGGAATCGGATGTGATGTTGCGCATCTACTGTCCGATTCGGAGAATGCGTATCCGTCAACCTCTTTTTTTGATGACACAAACAACGTTGCCGGCTATGAAGAGTATCTCCGATCGCTCCCGCGAACCCATGATGTCACCCTGATGCGCCGTGGAAAACGGATCGGCGAAAAACTGGGTCCGACTACGCGCTGGGCTCTGATCCAACTTCTGGAGAATCGCGGTGTGAAAATGATCACGCAAATCCAATACAAAGAAGTTGCACACAATGGCTTGCATGCGATTGCCCGAAACGGGAAAGAGGTTTTCATTCCCGCAGATAAAATTATCCTGGCGATCGGACAAGTGCCGAACTCGGAACTCTATCAACAGGTCCATTCGCGCCTCGAAGAATGTCACCTGATCGGAGCTGCCCATCTTGCCTCAGAAACAAACGCTCAGGTGGCAGTCTGGGAAGCCGCAGATGTCGCCCGAAGAATCTAATTTCTAACAGAAGCTCGCGAAGAACGCTAAGACAAAATGTAATTTTTATCTTTGCGACCTTTGCGATCTTCTGTTAAAAATAGACTATGCTAAACGTAAACGAAACGGCGCCGGACTTTACGCTGAAAATGTTCGGCAACGGAGAAATGAGCTATTATGCGTCCGCGGGTCCACTCAATTCGGTGCTGATCTTCTACAAATTCAGCTGCGGCACCTCCCGGTTCACTTTTCCCTTTCTTCAAAAAATTTATGATGCTTATGCCGACTGGGTCTATTTCACCGCCATTGCACAGGACAATGACGAACAGACCGCAAAGTTTCGCGAGGAACTGGGACTCACCATCCCCATCCTCCTGGATGAGAACCCTTATTCCGTGAGCAGAGTCTATGGTATCGATACCGTTCCTTCTATTTTTTTAGTAGGTCCGGAACGTAAAATCCGTTTTACTTCTTATGGTTTCGTAAAACAAGACATCCTGAACCTGGCAGATATCCTGTCGGAGAAATCCGGGGCGGAGCAGATCGACGTTTTTGAATCAGTTGAGGTTCCTGAAATCAAACCCGGGTGAGGGGCACGAAACCGCTGAAGTTTTCAGCTAGATGAACCACAGATAAACACAGATGAACACTGATAAAAATCTAAAATCTGTATTGATCTGTGTTCCTCTTGTGGTTTCCTTTTAGTCATGAGTAAAGCAAGCTTAGAAAAACAAGTACGTGAGCTGCGCGAATCGATCCAGCGTCACGAATACAAATATTACGTGGAGAACAATCCGGAGATTTCGGATTATGAGTTCGATCAGCTTCATGCGCGATTACGGAAAATCGAAGAGGAGCATCCGGAGCTTTTGACGCCCGATTCGCCGACTCAACGGGTTGGAGAATTACCGGTTGAAGGATTCCCCTCGGCCACCCATCGATGGCCGATGATCAGCCTTGATAACGCATACAACTTTGAAGAGTTGGATGCTTTTCATGAACGTGTGGTGCGCATACTGGGCAATCGTCCCATCGATTATGTAGCTGAGCTGAAAATTGACGGCACTTCCGTTTCGATGATTTACGAAAACGGCAAACTATCGCGTGGTGTTACGCGGGGAGACGGAACGCGCGGAGATGTGGTAACAACCAACATCCGTACAATTCGATCGATTCCCTTGAACTTGCCTGAGAAATGGAAACGCGTGCCTCATTTCGAAGCGCGGGGGGAGATCTATCTTTCCTACAAAGCATTTGCCCGGATCAATCAAGCGCTGCAAGAAGAGGGACGCGACGTTTTTGCTAATGCAAGAAACTCAGCGGCTGGTTCCCTGCGGCTGAAAGACCCCAAACAAGCGGCGTCGCGAAAGTTGGACACCTTTGTGTACAGTCT
>JBKKAT010000559.1:0-3157 GCA_046714535.1 Acidobacteriota bacterium
CTCTGTTTGTTTGAACATACAAATCGGCCAACCGGACAAAAATCTCGGATGCCTTGGGATCGTATTGAAATGCTTCCCGATACTGATCAATAGCGGCTGAAAGATCCTGCGATCGCTCTTTCATCAATCCAAGCATGAAGTGGTAATAGGCCTGTGATCGCTCTTTGGGTGGTTCCTGGGCTCCCCACAGCGGAACCGCAATGGCGAGGATCAAGCCAGGCAATACAAGTTTTTTAAACATAGAATAAGACCTCATTCATGCTTGTTCATGACGAAACCTGTCATGAGTTTTGGGTAAAAGAAAGTTGATTTTTGCGGCATTTTCTTTCCTGCCTTGGACACTTCTACCACCTGATCCACCCGTGTAGGATTCAAGAAAAAAGCGATTTGCAATTTCCCTTGCTCAAAATCCTTCTGTTCATCCTCAGCGTTTTTATAATATTTCAAATAAGTTTGATTCCGGATATCTTCTTCCGAAATAGATAAGATTGCTCCTAAAAATATTTTGTGCAAGATATTCACGTCCAGGTTTTGCACGGATTCAGACGTTCCGGATGGATAATAACTTTCCAGTTTCGTTTCGGGTTTTAGCCGGAAAAGCTTCCAATCGGAGGAGCCTGCAAATCGCGCAAGAAAGGCTGTTTTCTCGCTGCCCCCCTTCTTCAGTTCATGGAAAGCGTTTTGGCGATCGTCGAAAGAATCAATCGAAAAATACTCGGATGTCTTGCTCAAAATAGACTCACGGTCAAAAGAGGGAAGATTCAGAACTGCACGATTGTAAGGGAGTACAGTGATGCCGGGCTGATTTATGTTACAAAAATACATCAGCGTAAAATGAAAAGGAGCATCCGGATTCTTATCTTCGCGGCTTCGTTCGTCGCGGTAAAGAAGACAGGACTCATACCGGTGGTGCCCATCGGCGATCAGGACCCAGTGTTTGCTCATAATCGTCTGCACTTTTTCCACCGTAGCGCGATCGGAAATTGCCCAGAAAGTGTTCACAATTCCTTCGGGATCTTGAGCGATGTTTCGGGGCGGTGCGACGGTAAAAGGTTCGAGTAATTTCTCTGCCTCTAACTCGGGATCCGAATAAAGACTGAAGATCGGACTGAAATTGGTTTTGCACGCGCGCAGCAGCATGAGGCGATCTTCTTTCGGGGCCGAAAGTGTCGCTTCATGAGGCAAAACAACCCCCTGATCCAGGTCAACGAGCCTTATCAGCGCAAAAAAGCCTTTGCGCGTTCTTTCCTCTCCCTCCGGCGTTTTGAATGTTTGATGGTAGCAATAAATACTCGGCGCGGGATCGGGAAGTAAAACCTGATGGTGGATCCAGTTTTGCAGGATCTGGTTTGCATTTCGATAAGGCTCCTCTCCGTCCGGAAGAATCAAGCGCACGATGTTGTAAGTAGACCTCGCCAATAATTCCTTTTTTTGCTCCGGCGAAATCACATCATAAGGTGGCGCGATTACATCTGAAATTTGTTCGATTTTCGCCGGATTGTAACAAAGCCCCCGGAATGCGCGAATTTCAGCCATCTTAGAACCCGAGTTTCCCATTAAAGTACGCATCCACCATTTCTTTGGTTACCACCATTGTCACGTGGACCGTATTTCCATTGTGTTTGACGTCGATGTTATCCAGCATTTCTGTTAAGGGCTGATCAACGCGGAATTTCGTAACGAGCAAGGTTCCAATCATAAAACTACTCATGAAAGCCGCCTGTTTTTCGTCCTGGGTTTGTCCGTAAAACTGAGCTTTCGTTGCTGTCTTTGTTGGAATGCCGTAAAAATAATACGTCTGGAATCCTCCAATGATTGCATTTGTGCTTTGTTTCGCGTTTGCATCAGCGGCCTTGCGGCGAGACAACGGCATGGCAACAGCCCAGACTGCAGAGCCTGCGGGAATCCTGGCGTAAAGCGGAGCGAGATTGGAATTTTCCTTCATTGCCGGCACTTTTCCGGCTGCAACATCCACAGCCATTTTTACTTCATTCAGATTTCCGACCGCGATGGTGTTCGGAGTGAGCAGCACTGCATACTTATCCTGTTCCGGCACAATACGGTACAGTGACTTTCCGGCGTAAGGCGTGGATGGAAACGCCTCCAGATCACCGGCCGAATCCCGTTTCAACAACAAAACACGGACCTCCCCGCTACCACCGTAATTATTCACGTACTTCGAAAACGCAAAGGCGTGAATATCTTTTTTTGTATCCAACTTTAGGAGCTTTATGTAATCCAGGATTTCATTTTTCTCATCATAAGACCATACCTGCCCATTTCGTTCCATGCTCAAATAAACTTCGTTGTCTTGCATTTGCACAAAATCAGCGCCGCCAGCCAGATGGCTGTTCCTGGGCAAGTATGTTACGAGCTGATCTCGTGTTTCCGCAAATACAGAGCCAGCTACTAAGAGAAGAAAGAAAACGAATTTTTTCATGCTTTAGCTCCAGAATTCTCAATGCAATAGGAACATTCTTCTTCGTCAATAAATAATGTATGTCCGCATCGAGAGCAAGGTTGGAATTTTTCAGCCAGTGTTTTCATTAAGGTTTGGGCCTCTGATACCTGATCCACCGGCACCAGTACTGTTATTTTCGGGTTGAAACCAAACATGGAAATCGGCGCCTTTTTGCTGAGCCGGGCCGTGATGCCGTTGTTTCGCAAGAATCCGGCGGTCAGCACGGGATTCCAGCTGATTTCAGTCGGCAGTGTTTCCCAATCATGACCCGACAGGAAAGCTGCGACTTCCGATGCGTTCATCAACGGTTCACCACAAGTATTGCAGTTTGTTTGATCGCCAAGATAAGCTTCCTCACAATATGGACATCCCAGTAAAATTGCTTCGGTCCTCGATTTGCACCCGTAAACACTGCACATTCCCTGGTTTGCCTCCCAGCATTCCGTATGATGCGCCGCATTACAGGTTGGACAGAACCAGCCTCCCTGTTCAGGGACGGTATCTTTGCAGTAAGGGCAGACAGCCATTTAAGTGAATATCTTATTATTTACTGCATATTGCAAATTGCATATTGAAAAAAAGATTAGGGGTTTATTTCTTTTTTGCACTATGCAATATGCAATTTGCAATCTTTTAGGGATTTGTCTAAAATCGAGGGCTGGTTTTCCCCTGCTCATCAATTTTCATTCACCACGG
>JBKKAT010000560.1:0-3576 GCA_046714535.1 Acidobacteriota bacterium
GAAGTGATAAATAAACAGCATCGTATCTGCTGCGAAAATCTTATGGCGGGCGAGAAACGATTTGATCTCTTTATGCTTTATTGCCACGATTTCCGTTCTTGCTTCACGTAGTTTTCTACATCAACATCTTTCCAGACCTCTTTGTGCAAGCCTCGTAGGGCCTTTGTGTAACTGCGTGGCTGAGGTCTAAGAAGGAGCATTCCATCTTCGATGGTCGTCAAAAGATAATCGCCCGGTTGTACGTTCAACGCCTTGCGGGCAGCCTTTGGCACAACGATCTGGTACTTGCCGCTTACCTTTACTTTGTTTTCCATAATATCCTTTACAAATGTACCGATCGCTTTGTATAACGTCAATTCGCTTTACAATGGACCGCCGGCTTTAGCCGGCATCGATGGCCGCCGGCTTCAGCCGGCAGAGGCCCGCGGCGCATAATGCAGGCGCGACGCCTGCGCTCCCCTGTTTGTTACTACATGGTTGCGGGGGGAGGGGGCAATCCTACAGACAGATGAGAGTGCGATACAAGCCATTTGCCGCCTGAGCCTTTAAAAACAAGGGTCAACCTCATTGGCTGTGTCACTGGCTTGCCTTCCATGGTCATCTGGGAATCGAAGGTCCAGACTCCCCACGCCGCATTACCGTCCACGTTCAGGACAAGGTTTTTCTGATTCATCAACTTGAAGTCCGTTTTCATGAACTCTTCGAACGACTTTTTGCTCGCAGTCCAGCCAACGTGAATCTGTCCTTCTCCGGCGTCGATATGAACCGCTGTTTCGTCCGTTACGTGCAGCTTTTCAAAAGCTGCGATGTCTTTCGCGTTTAGAGCGCTAAAGCCGCTCTCCACCAACTTCAACAGAGTCTCTTTGTCATCCGCAGCAGCGGGGGATATGGACAACAAAAGCAAAGAGACGATACCCGCACATGCAATGAAAAGTCGAGTCATAGCAACCTCCTTTAAATAAGTGACTAGTGGCTAGTGGTTCCCTTCAAATGGAAAAATAGGAAATCCAACGCAAAGGCGCAAAGAATCGTTGAAGAAAGTGTTTGGTGGAGCTATTCTATTTTGTGAAACGGGGTATCTCTTGAACGGACAGAATCGGTCGAGTATTAAACCAGGCATCACGGTGTTGATCGTTTTAAAGGAGGATCAGCGCACCGGAAAATTGACCAAAGGTGTCGTTCAGGATGTTCTAACCAAATCACCGAATCATCCGCACGGGATCAAGGTGCGCCTTGTCGATGGACACGTGGGTCGCGTCAAACAAATCGTGTAAGGGATTTTGGCACAACTCTTGCTTATCGACGGTTTTTGTGCGATAATTGGATCACGACCTGAGAATAATCTCAGATTGAAACGCTGCTGAAAGCGTTTCCCTGCTTCCGCTTGCTGATTTTTTGACCTCTGTCTTCGTGAAGTGGCCTGAAACCAGAATCTCGCGAGAGTTTTATCGCTTTCACCACTGTTTAGTGACAGATGGAGGTTAATTTATGAAAGAAGAAACAAACGGATTTGACATCAAAAGTCATTTTGATGGGAAAGAAGCAGTTGTAAGGCAAACTTACGACGAACTGCTGAAAGTGTTGAGAAAGCGCTATACCATCACAGAGACTCCGAAAAAGAAGTCGATTCATCTCGTGAATGGCACGACTTTAGCGGGCGTTACAACGCGCCAAAATTGTTTGATCTTGACGATCAAGAGCGATTGCATGCTGACGAGCCCCAGAATCCGTAAGTCGGAACAGGTTTCGCGCAACCGCTATCATCTGAAGTTGAAACTGAGCTCACCGGAAGACGTAAACCCCGAATTAATCGGGTGGTTGGTCAATGCCTATTCCCTGAGCGCCCTAGAGTCTGATGCTCGCGATGAAATCCTGATCTGACTGCGTAGGGAAATCCAACCCCCTCTTAATCTCCCCCTTCATAAGGGGGAGAAAATCCAGGAACAGCCAGGCGCAATCTCCTATTCGTAAGGGGGAGAAAATCTTGCACCATCCAGGATGGCGGTGCCAGCCATTCGCGGACTTTTCAGTCTCCATCGTAATTTTCTTATGAACATTATTTCATCCGCATCACCCACAGATCCCGGCTTTTTTGCCGGCAGCTGTCCATAATGCAGGCCGGAGGCCAGCGCTCGATAATTGCACGCGCTCCTTGTAGCCCGCCCGCGCTACTGTGTTGGGGGGGGAGGGGTCAATCCTGCGGACACGTGAGAGTGGGCGACAAGCCATTTGCCGCCTGAGCCTTTAAAAACAAGGGTCAACCGCATGGGCATGGGATGTGTCATTGGTTTGCCTTCCATGCTCATCTGAGAATCGAAGGTCCAGACGCCCCACGCTGAATTACCATCCACGTTCAGGGCAATATTTTTCTGGTTCATGAACTTGAAGTCCGTCTTCATGAACTCTTCGAATGACTTTTTGCTCGCTGTCCAGCCAACGTGAATCTGTCCTTCTCCCGCGTCGATATGAACTGGAGTTTCATCGGTTACGTGTAGCTTTTCAAAAGCTGCGATGTCTTTCGCGTTCAGAGCGGTAAAGCCGTTCTCCACCAACTGCAACAGAGTCTCTTTGTCAGCCGCAGCAGCGGATGAGATCGACAACAAAACCAAAGAGACGATAGCACAGGCAATGAAAAGTCGAGTCATAGCATCCTCCTTGAAAAAAGTGACTAGTGGCCAGTGACTAGTGGGGTGCATCTTTTAACCAGTTTTCGATTTGCAGGGAAGGGATGCGGGAGAAGTGTCGTTCATTTCCAGTTATCAACGTCATTCCGTTGCTGAGAGCAATACTTGCGATTCGGAGATCCGGTTCGGAAGTCGGAGTGCCTGCTTTTTCAAGCAGCGCTCTTAACTTTCCATACGTTTGCGCCGCCTTATCATCAAATGGCAGTACCTTGACGTTTGGCCAAACAATCTGATTCAGTTTGTCCAGATAGTAATCCGGCCGGCTGCTGCGGAAAGCTCCATACACCAGCTCACCAACCGTAATAGCACTTGTGAATTGATCAACGGGTGATACCAGTGCAAGTTTTCGAATGAGTCGAGGGGCAGGATTTTTTTTGAGAAGGTTGCTAATGATATCAGTGTCGAATAGAAACACGGAGGCTCTCCGAAAATCTATCGTAGTTTTCTAACAGCCCGGTCCTTCGCGCGCCGGCGGGAATCATAGATTTCTTCTACCCTATGATCTAATCCGGCAAAATCAGACCATGCTCCGACTGCAGCAAGCAATCCTTTTTGTTTTTTTTCATCAGGGGAAGCCTCAAGAACCTGCATGTCCTGAACGCTAACCAGGACAGCCATTGGTTTTCCCCGTCGCTCAATGATAAATCTCTCTCCACGAAGAAATACCCGGCTCACGATCTCTGAAAACTCACGCTTTGCTTCTGCGACGCTAACTTTTTTGGCCATATGTCATTATGTCTTTATGACATTATCGGTTCAAATGGCAGTGTTGTCAATTTCAATGGAAGACCTCTGCCAGGGGTCAAGTTTATTGTGGAAAATTCATTTTTTTCACGAACGCTTTGTAGCGGGGGTCGCTTTCCACCTTGCGGAGCCCCGGGGACCCGAGCAT
>JBKKAT010000561.1:0-4559 GCA_046714535.1 Acidobacteriota bacterium
TAATAGAGTATGAGGATTTTGGGCAAACAAATCAGTGACGATATTTCTGAAGTGGATGTCTCTTGCTCCAACAAAAACGCTCATGTTATTCTTCATATCGCTGAGGCCTACGGGTTGCGGCCCGGAGACACACTTGCAGGATGGAATACATGCAGGAAATTGTTTTATCTGTTCGATCATGCATAAAGCCTTCATAGAAACGGAGCCCCTTCCGGAGAACCAGGTAAGAACTTCCAGAATGATCGGCGCTAAAGCTTATCTGAATTTGCTCAGGGAAGTATTTCTCACTCAGTTCAAACTCAAGGATCAAAGCACTCTTTTGGGATACGTTTGGAGTTTCCTGCATCCTTTAGTCATGCTCGGCATTTTGTTTTATGTCTTCCATAACAGGATCGGGAAGGATATTCAGCAGTATCCGATCTACCTCTTGATCGGTATTGTTCAGTATACGCATTTTTCAAACAGCACGATGGTTGCATTACGTGTTCTACGTTCAATGCGAGGGTTGACCTGTAATACCATTTTCCCAAAGGAGATATTGGTGCTTGGATCGGTTCTTTCAGCATCCGTTGAATTTATTTTCTCCTATTGCGTTTGCGTCCTGCTATCAATGTTTCTCACCGGCGTTAGCCCAGCGATTTTGTTTCTTCCGGGAGTGGTTCTGCTTCAAATGATGTTGGCGTTTGGGGTAGCTCTTTTTCTCTCGTGTTGCTATGTGTTCGTTAAAGACATCGATCATATTTATCAATTGCTACTCAGAATGTTGTTCTTCGTCACCCCCATTTTTTATGACATCTCGATTCTTGGCGCTTCCAAAGCGAAATATCTGGTTGCGATCAACCCTCTGACGCTTCTGGTTGATTTTTCAAGAAAGGTGCTAATTGACGGAGAACTATTTTCGATAAAAATATTCTTTCTGTTTTTTCTACTGAATTGCGTTCTTGTTGGGCTTGGACTAGTAACTTTCAGAAAATACGAACCGGAATTTGCGCAGCATATGTAACATGAGTTACGCGTTAAGACTGGAGAATTTGTCGAAGACCTTCGGCGCCAAAAAATACCGGAGGACTTTGTATGGGATTCTAAAGGCAAGCTTGAGCGATTTCAACGACTTAGCGGAAGCTCCTTATGCTCTGAAGGACATCAATTTAGATGTAAGAGACAGGGACAGGATCGGGTTGATCGGAAATAATGGCGCGGGAAAAACGACTTTGCTGAAAGTCATTGCAGGATTGCATAGGCCAAGCCGGGGAGTTGTGAAAGTAAACGGGCGCTTAAGTCTACTCGCCGGGCTGGGAATAGGCATGATTGACGAATTGAGTGTACGGGAAAACATTTTCTTTTATGGCACGGTCTATGGACTGGACAGAGACAAAATCCGGAAAAAACTGGATGAAATCATTCAATGGGCCGAACTGGAGGATTTTGTCGATGCAGAGTTGAGAACATTGTCATTGGGAATGAGATCCCGGCTAGGCTTCTCTACTGCCAGGCATATTGAAACGGACATTTTTCTGTGGGACGAAGCCCTCTCTGCCGGAGATGCGAATTTCAGGCAGAAATGTCAGACGTTTTTTCAAGAGCAAAAGAACGCCAAAATAACTTATGTAGTAGCTACACACAGTCTTGAGTTTGTGGAAAACTTTTGCAATAAAGCTCTCTGGCTTCAGAAAGGGCAACAAATGGCCTTTGGAGAAACCAGCGAAGTACTCATGCAGTACCGGTTAGCGAAATAAAAGTTGATGGAATTATTAGTTCGAGGTCTACGGAAGAAATGAATGAAAAGATGGTGGACTATTTCCGGGGAAAACTGATCGATGTCGTGGAAGTATTCAGATGCCCACACTGACCGTCTCCATGCCTGCTTATAACACGGAAAAATTCATTCGCGAAAGCATCGAGAGCGTTTTGCGCCAGAAAGAAGTCGACTTTGAGCTGGTCGTTGTGGATGACGCTTCCAGTGATAACACGGCCGAAATCGTGAAATCATTTCAAGACCCCCGGGTGAGATTGCTCAGAAACCATAAAAATATGGGGATTGGTTATTGCCATAATCAGGTCATTCGACAGAGCGAGTCGATCTTTATCGCGCATGTAGACTCCGATGACGTGGTCTTGCCTGGGGCGTTTCAAAAAATGGTTCAGAAACTTCAAAGCGATCCGGAACTGGGCCAGGTTCACTGTCATTGGATTCAAATAGATGAAGAGGGGAAACTCTCGCGCGAATCTTTTCATTCATTGCGGAAAATGTTCAGACACAGAACGGAGGAGAGAGATTACCGGAGGGATCTGATTCTTCATGGATGCGTCATTAACCATTTACGAACTTATCGTAGAGAAGTTTTCGATCGAGTCGGTTATTTTGGCGAAAAAAAGATCCGCGGCACGGACTATGAAATGGCCCTCAGGCTGGTAGATAAATACAAGATCGGGCTTGTGCCGGAGTTTTTGTATTGCCATCGCAGGCACACTACCAACATTTCAAAATTGCATCCCATGAGAGGCATGAAAGCCTGGTCTGCTCGAGCCCTATTCGGCCTTCAATTATTACAGAGAAACGAGATCAACTTTCTTAGTCGAAAAGAATACGCCAGCTTGATCCTCCGGTCATTTTATTATCAGGTCCTCAAATTTGATCGAATTGCATCTTTCCCGAAAAAGTTGATCCGGAAAGTCCGCAAAAAACTCCACAATTCCAACACACATTTAGGACAGTAGCATGATCGTAACCAGGGAAATTTGCGAACAGTTTTACGAGCAGGGTTTGTATGGTCCTGTTCGGATACTCTCGGAAGTCGAATGCCGGCTATTCGTGCAGCATGTCGATCGTAAGAACGACAGGCCTCCGCTGGATTGGAGCAAAGGCTATGCGTGCAGTTCCCGGACTTTCTATGAAATTGGTACACATCCCACGATTATCGATGTTGTCACCGCGCTGCTGGGTAAGGACGTCCTGCTTTGGGGAGCCGGCATCATCAACAAGCCTCCGGGAGCGGTCCATGCCTGGCATTCGGATATCGAAACATCGAACGGATCAGGTAAGTCAGTCTCGGTATGGATCGGGTTGAAGAATACCAATCGTGGTACAAGCCCGCAACTTGTTTCTCATTCTCATCGTTTCGGTGTAACCGTGCAGCAGGTGAGACATGAGTCGGATAAGGTTCGTGCGGAAACGACACGCGAAGACATCCTTGGTTGGGCGCAAGAGAGGAACAAGCGAAGCCGAATCACCACAATGGAAATCACCAATGGCGACGCACTATTTTTCGATGGCAGGCTCTGGCACGGTTCTCAAAACTCTTCGAGCGCAACGCGCTGCGCCCTTCTGTTACAATATGCTACGCCGGAAATGGCGATACGAATTCCCGATCCAAACGAACTGGATTGGCCTTTTCGCCAAATCAATCTTCCAAGACCTGCGTGTATTATTGTAAGTGGGAGTGACAGTGTAGGTGTGAATCGCATCGTCCCTGCGCCCGTGAAAACGGGAAACGCTTCAACTCCTCAATTGACCAGCAGAGTCTATCCGCTGCAAATTCCGCTTCCTCAGGCAGACTGGAAGATGTATCCAATTTTTAAAGGTTCTACAGCGGACATCCGAACTTTATCCTGTCATGCGTCCGTTTTGAGCTGGGGTCAGTCCCCGCATCCGCCGCATATTCATGATGGTGAGGAGGAAGAACTTTTGCTTCTCCTTTCCGGCGAAATTGATCTGCTCCTTCCAGGTTTGGTCCCCACCAATGGAGATGAGCGGAAACGTATGAAACCTGGCGATCTCGTTTATTACCCTTCCAATTTCTACCACTCTCTTCGGACGGTGAGCCAGGCCCCGGCGAACTATTTGATGATCAAATGGCGCAACGATTGCGCAAATAACGGTTCGAAGCTCGACTTTGTTCATTACCCTTTTGCTGAAAACTCCGGACCTGTTCGGGACGGTTGCAGTTCACAGACAGTTTTTGATGGGGGAACGTATTATTTGCAAAAACTTCAGTGTCACACGACCAGTCTGACTCCCGGAGCAGGCTATGAACCTCACGTAGATTCCTACGATGTTGCCATCATTGTTTTGGAGGGCGAAGTCGAGACTCTGGGTGAACGAATAGGACCTTATAGCGTGATTTTCTATCCAGCCGGCGAGGCCCATGGTATGCGCAATCCGGGAGACGTGATCGCTAAATATATTGTTTTCGAATTTCATGGACGTCCGAAGTTAGTGACTGAATCAATTCCCGGATCGCCCCGCCCCTTTCGGTCTAAACTTCTCGATTCACAATGCTGGATTAGAACTTTCAAAGCGCTGGCCTGGCACATCGGATTTCGCGGGAAAAAAAAGAAAAGAATTTAACGGTTGTGGGTCACATACAGTGGTCGGAACAAACCAATTGCAGATCCCAATTACACAGATCGATCAAGGAACGTTCCTCCAGAAACCAATTCTGTTCTTCCGCGTTTTCTATTGTCGGCCTGATCAGAACAGGGTTATCACGCCCCCCGGTGGTGTTTTTAATAAACCGAAAGCCTGTCTCGCAAAGAGTAAGCGTGTCAGACTTCGGCAA
>JBKKAT010000562.1:0-5021 GCA_046714535.1 Acidobacteriota bacterium
ATGATTTCCAGTAGTTCGGAATTGGGCCGAAGAATAGCGGATGCTCCGCCGCCCATACCACCACCGGCAATCATCGAAACAAATTTGCTCATCTTATTTTCAGTGCTTCCCTGGTCCCGAAGGACAAAAATCCCAAGAGGGGAACCATCCAGATCAAAGGCGGGACACCCCACAGCTACGCCCCCTTCCTGGCTCGTGATGTAAAACAGACGTGGTGTCTTTACTATCGACTTAATGTTTCCTTTCGTAAGAGCGACAGCACGATTTTCAAAACTAGAGAGTCTGCTGATGACAAAGAATTCGTCCAGCAACATCAGATTTTTACCAGGGCTGCTGAAAGACAGAAAATCAAACTTTTTCGAAGCATCTTTTGGGCCGATCACAGCAAGATCCAGCTCAGGATCTTTTATCAAAATTTCGGCTTTCAGCTCCGCTCCATCCGGAAGAACGATCACGGTTTCCGATAATTCCGATTCGAACGTCATATTTTCGGGCATTTTTTGAAAAGATTCCATGAAAGATTTCATCAGTGCCGCGGGATCAATGGCTCGCGCCGATACGAGTGTCAGTCCGGTGGGATCAACGACAGTCCCCATGACTTCGATCTTTTCATCCGGTTCCTCACGTCCGGCAAATTTAATTTTTGCGAGCAGTTTCACATGAACGACTGCATTCTGATATTTCGTCACGGCCGACCGAGCAGCCGTAGTGAGGTTTTCTGCTGCGGCCGATAAGCAAACGGCAAAAGAAAGAACGAATACTATGAATAACTTTATTTTCATTTGGTTTTTCCTTGTGTTCCTTCTAAACCCGGCCACACCGGCTCAAGTTCCAGAAATAGAGTGTGAATTCCTCTTTTAATCATCAGAACAACGTATTCAGCTTTTTCCTTTTTTGCTTCTTCGAGTGATTTCTTCAGCTCCTGGACCGACTGAATGCGTTTTCCATTCACCATTTGGATTAAGTCGCTTTGCCTCAGATCACCCACCGAAGCCCAGCCCCCCGGCTGAACGTCCATAACATAAACACCCGTCTCCGTTAACTCCATCTGTTCTTCCCTTTTGTCCAGATAAGACAGGTCCCGCGCGCGAAATTCCAAATCAGTATTTTCATACATCTTCATCTCGCGAACCGGTTTCGGCTGCATTTCCAGTTTGGTGCTGATTTCCTGCATTTTCTTATCTCTGAACACGGTGAGAATAACAGTCGATCCGGTGGAATATTGCCGAAGCATGGATGGAAAAATCTCTAAATCTAGAGGTTCCGAAGCTTCGATAGGCTTGTTGTCTATTTTTGCTACTATATCCCCTTTTTTTAAACCCGATTTCTCGGCTTCGCTGTTGTGAAAGACATTGGTGACGCGAATCCCTTTTAGTTCCGGAAGACCCATTTGTTTTGCAAGCTTTTTCGTTAAGACTTGCGTTGCAATTCCGATCCATGCTTTACGAACCTCCGGAACGGGGGAGGGAACACTTCGCAACCCCACATCCACGACAGTGAGAAATTCTTGATGTTTTCTTTCGAATCGTACCAGGACAGGTACCGGTTCCGTCTTCCCGCGTGTCAATTCTTCGGTGAGTTGGAGAAAGCTCTGTTTATCTTTGACAGGTTTGTTATCGACTTCAACAATGACATCCAGCGCATCCAGAGGAGGTGTTGCCTGGTTTGCCGGCCCTCCTTGACTGACACTGTGAACCAGAACTCCACTTTGATCCGGCCTTCGGTGTTCCTTTGCTACCATGATCGTAAGTCCTTCGACAACCATGCCCCATTCTTTTACTTCCGTATCCCGGTCCAGAGCTTCTTCGCGCAATTCAGTTTTGATATCGATGAGCTTTTCTTGATTGTCCCGCAGGATTTTCAGCCGGATTGTTTTGCCCACAGGCTGAGAAAAAAGCAACAGGTGTAGAGCAGACATTTCTTCGCGAAATTTTGTGCGCACCGAAACACCGTCAACGGAAAGCAGGATGTCTCCCGCACGAATACCCTGCTTGTCTGCAATGGATCCGGGAATCACTCCGGAAATCAACGCTCCGGTGCTGTCCGCGTTCCGTTCCATATACGATTTCAGTAACGGCTGAAATTCAGCGCCGATCCAGGAACGCTTCACCACTTTGTTTGTGATGATCTGCTGGGAAATTTGTTGCGCAAGTGAGGAGGGGATTGCACCGGCAAGGCCGCCCCTCCCTAAACTGATTTCATTGATCCCAACGACCCTTCCCTTTAAATCGACAAGCGGTCCGCCTGAATTTCCGGGCAAGATTTGAGCGTCATGCCCAATCCACTTCACAAGGAGTCCCACATCCTCTCCTTCCAGTTTAAAGTCAGAAAATCTTTGCGGCAAAAGCATTTCACGATTTGCAATGATTCCTTGTGTGACGGTTTGCGAGATCGAAAGCGGAGAACCCATGGCCAGAACAGGATCACCGATCTGCAAATCGTCAGAAGATCCCCAGGCCGCGGGTATCAGAGGTGGAGAAGATTTCGGTCGCGAACTGAGATCGAGTTTGATCACAGCAATGTCTGTCAGCGGATCGGTTCCAACGAGTTCAGCATCCAGTTCTTCTTTTGAGGAAAGAACGCAATGGATTGCTGTTGCGCGTCCGGCGACATGATGATTTGTAACAACATAGCCATCTTCCGATATGAGAACGCCGCTTCCTGACGCTTCCGTTTTGCGTTCTCCGCCGGCATCGTGAAATAAACTGATCGTGTGAATTTTTACAAGCGCAGGGTATACCTGGGCGATTGCGTGAGTAACGTTTTCGCGTGTTACTTCCCGCGCAAAAGCATCATATTGCGGATTCGCGAAAAGCAGGCAGCCTAATAGTATGAAACACAGGCGTCTGGCCTGCATCATTGCTTAACCAGTTCCACGCGGCGATTTTGAGCTCGTCCTTGCTCGGTGTCATTCTTTGCAATCGGACGACTGTCGCCGAAACCGTCTGAAGTCAATCGCGCACCATCAATCTGGAAGTTGGTGCTGAGATATGTTTTTACACTTTCAGCGCGTTTCTTTGAAAGATCTAAATTGTAAGCAGGCTTCCCAACATTGTCGGTATGCCCTTCGATTTTCAATTTCAAAGCAGTATCCTGTTGAAGCAAAGCGCCCACTTCTTTCAGTACAGGCTCCGATTCCCGTTTGATCGTTGCTTTATTGAAATCGAATTGCACTCCGTACAGGGTCAATTTTCCCGTTTCTGCAATTGCGGTGGCCATTGCTTTCGAATCGAGAGCCCCACCAACCTTAAATGTGACCGAAGTAATTTCTACTCCATTATCGTCGGAACTATTCAGTCGAAGATCGTAGGACCCGTTCTCCGGCGGAGCTACAAAGCGCAATACCCCTGAACTCTTCTTTTCCAGATATGCATATTGCATATCATGTTGGTCGTTCACTTCTTCTTTGCCGTGCGGCACATTGGATGGGATGATTCCGACCCACGCTCTGGGATGAAGCGCTTCGGGCACTGTAAATTCAACACTGATATCTTCGCCTGGAGCGAAAACTTCTTTCTTTAATTTTAAAGTTCCTTCCAACTTGACGCTTCCCACCTGAAACGTTGCGGAACCAATTTCGGTCCCGTTGCCATCAGCATCATGCAAGCGGAAATCATAGCTTCCCGCAGCGCTCGGAGCCTCGAACTTCAAAGTAGCCGAGTTTTTTCCTTCCACATACTGGTAGGAAACGTCATGCTGATCATTTACATCGGATTTTCCATGAGGAACGTTCGAGGGTATGATGCCAATCCACGCGGTCTTCGGAAGCGGCAGCGCGGTTGTGAATGTAAGCGTGATTTCTTCGCCCGGTGTAAACGTGTTCTTATTTAATTTGATCGACGTTTTGTAATCGACGGCCTGCACCTGAAACGTTGCAGAAGCAAGCTCAGCTCCGTCATAATTCATTCTAATATCGTAGGAGCCGGCCTGAAGTGGGGCCGCCAATTCTACGCTTCCCTCCGCATTGGGGATGTATGCATAGTTCACATCGTGCGCATCATTCTCAGACTCTTTTCCGTGAGCCACATTAGAGGGAATGATGCCAAGCCATGCGGAGTTCAAAGGCGGACGTCCCGTTGAATATTGGATCTGGATGTTTTCGCCTGGAAGGAAACTTGTTTTGTTTAGGGAGACTTTGGATTCACACCAGGTTAGGATTGGGACAAAGAGAAACAAAATTGCCAAAAAACGCGATCTCATCTAGCAATACCTCCACTGTTTTTAACTATTATATTGTAAAGAAAATGGTCTTTGCATGCTGTAATTTCCTCTTGATCGTACTTCTTTCCGGAATGGCGTTTGCAGACTCCTTCCAACTGAATGAAAAACAGATCGCCGGCAAATCGGCGTTGATTGCGCAAATTCAGCTCAACAATGATGAGCCGCAGCTGCGTCTTTACTGGAAAGATGAAGCAAGCAAAGCGTTGAAAACATTTGAAGCGCTGCAGAATTGGATTCACACCAAAAAAAGATCCTTACTTTTTGCGGCAAACGCCGGCATTTACCGGGACACTCCCGCATTTGCTCCGGTTGGATTGCATGTCGAAAAGGGTTCTAAGCTATCCCGCTTAAGCTTCGCTACCGGCTGCGGTAATTTTTGCTGGTACTCGGGCGTTTTTTTTATTGAAGAGAACCGGGCTTACATAAAACCTAGAGAAGATGTTCGCACGCGCGATTTTTCCGGTGCGAGACTGGCTCTGCAATCCGGCCCGCTATTGATGCGGTCCGGCAACTTGCAAGGAACATGGTCCAGCGTTTCGTACAATCTAAATCGCAGCGCCGTTTGCACGACTTCACGCACTGGCGAAGTGCTGATGATCCTGGTGAGGGATGCAACCAACCTCACACTATTCTTTTCAGCGTTGAAAGAAGCAGGATGCCAGGACGCCTTATTTCTGGATGGCGCTGTTTCCGCTTTCTATGATGGAAAGCAGCGCAAACGATTTGGAGATCCCGACGAAGCTTATGCAGGTATGCTAGCAGTGACGCAGTAGCTTTTCTGGGAGCGGACGAGACGTTCG
>JBKKAT010000563.1:0-5424 GCA_046714535.1 Acidobacteriota bacterium
TCGTAAGCCGTTACAAAGATCACGTAAGGAACTTTTCCAGGCCGGAGCTTTTCCAACAGTTCGAAACCATCCATCCCCGGCATTTCCACATCCAAAAACAGCAAATCGGGCGCACTTTCCTGAAGCAGTACCAGAGCCAGCTCAGGACTTTCCGCCACTTCCACTGTTTCAAGATCCGGATCTCCCTGCAGCAAACGCTTGATTCGTGCCGCGCCGAGCGGCTCATCATCCACGATCAAAACGTTCAGCTTCAATGGCATGGGATCTCCAGCGACACAATGAGTCCTCCCGAAACTTCATTTTCCATTTCAAAACGAAATTGATCACCGTACATTTGTTTCAACCGGTGTTTTGTGTTCAGCAGACCGATTCCTTCTTGTACGTTCTTTGAAGAAAGACCCGGACCTGTGTCTCTGATTCTTAAATGAAGCGATTGCTCACAGCGTTTTGATTCGATCGAGATCTCGCCCTGACGCGCATTCTGTGCTATTCCATGGCGGATTGCATTTTCAACCAATGGTTGCAAGATCAACGTGGGAACGCGGCTCTCCATGCTTCCTTCCTCAATGTCCCAGGTAATGCTCAACCTTTTCGGGAAGCGCACTTTCTGCATGTCCAGATAACAGCGCACAAATTCAAGCTCTTTACGGAGTGGGACATCCTGAACATCCTGCACCTGCAAGGTCATTTCAAGTAATTGTTCCAGACGCTCCAGAAGTTCCGCGGCCTGTTTTTTGTTTTGGTGAATTAATTCGATGATCGAATTTAAAGCGTTAAATAGAAAGTGCGGATGCAGTTGCATTTTGAGCGCTTCCAGCTGCGCGCTGACAAGGAGTGTTTCACTTCGCGCAACCCGTAGATCCTCCTGTCTTTTGGATTCCAGCCGGTTTAAAGTAACCGCGGCAATGAGAACCGCGCCATAAACATCAAACTTAAAGCCCCAGGCCAGGCCGGTACTAAGAGTAACGGGTAAAAGCTCGCGCAATTCTGGGATTTTTTTAGCTTTCATCTGCAAGCCAATATTGATCACACAAAAAAAGAGAATGCAGGCAGCCACATGAAATACGAAATATTTCCCGGGCGAAAACCGCCGGCTCATCCAGAAAATAAAGGGAGTCAATAATGCAACACCGAACCAGCTCAACCAGAGGTTCCAGTACGCATCCCAGGGTAGCGTGATGTAATGCCATACGTAGAGATCATCTAATACGCGGGCATCAGTGATCCAGATTCCCACGATCATTGAGGCGCAACTCATCAGCAGCAACCACATCAGCCTGCGTGGTTTTGGCTCGCCGGATGCCGGCGTGACCGGACAGAAGGACTGCAGTTTCCCCGCAAAACTTTTGAGAGTAGCGCGTAGATCCTCCGCAAGATCCGTGAGCTGCAGATCGGCCTTTTCGGCATCCACCTGGATTGTCTCCTTTGCCCGCCGCAGCTTTGCCAGCAATGATCCCGGATCCATTTGAGTTCGAATATGCAGCAACCTTGCTTCTTCGATTTGTTTTTCGATTTTGGTAGCGTGTATTTCGGCGCGCCTGCGTTCATTCTGGAGTTTCACCGCATATACAAACCCCAAAAACATACTCACCATGAGAGTTCCCCATGCGAGCCGCAGGAATTCAAGAGTCGATAAGAAAATCCAGTGATGAACCAATTGGTGAATCGCTGAAGAGCCGATCACCAGAAGCGCAACCAATGGTATCCGTGACAGTTTGGGTAACGCCAGAATTCTGCGAAACAACCATAAAATGACGGGAGCTAACGCGAGCCACAGAACCCAAACGAGAAGGTTGTATTGAAAGGTAATGCGGAAACTTCCTGCGCGGCGATAAAAGAAAAAATCAACAAAGGCATCGCGAAAGATAACGATGGCAGCGAATGGAATCACGATCAGGTAAAACTTCTTCCAGAACTCCCGCGATGGAAACATGGTTCAGGTATGTTACTCCAAATGCCGGCTAAAGCCGGCGACCCATAATGCTGGCTAAAGCCGGCGCTCGTACGTGCTAATCGCCTGAACATACAAGCGATTCGGCTGCTGCAAATGGTTCCACATGAAAGCCGGCCGATGCGGTGAAAAACGGAACAGATATCTCTACTAAACTGATTGCGGAACTTGTTAAGTTAAAACTCGCACTGGAGACCGACAAATTCTTGAGTTTAGAGCATCCTCCTTGTATTGTTCCATCTCCCTGCAATTTCAAAACAACGCTATCCAGATCATTCGTCGTTCTGTCCCCCGCGCAGCCGGAAACCAGAATCGAGCCATCTGTGGTGTCGACCAAAGGTTGGCCGATGAAAACCGGACGCGAATCGGGTTTTATTTTTTTACGCCAGAGAATCTTTCCATCTTCATCCAGACTAATCAGCACACCTTGCGAATTTCCGCCGGATGAAGTGATTGTGTTACCGGCAAGTAAGATCGTCTGATCTACTTCAACAGCAGTCACCGATGCGCTAAAATTTGCGCCTCGAGATTTGTAGCTACGCGCCCAAATAGGAACACCCGAAGGATCCAATTTGGAGAGCACGGTGCGGGATTTTTGTGAACCGGTGGGTGTATAAATTTCCGTAAAATAATATCCTCCATCACTGGTTTGAATGACGGACAGTGCCAGATGATCGTCTGAGGAACCGTAGACTCGGGACCACTCAATGTCACCGTTCGCGCTGAATTTTGGGAGGATCGAACGAACGCCATCCACAAAGTCAGAAGCAATCGCAACAATGGCGCCGTTATCAGAAGTCAATCCAAGTCCTGAGGCGTGATCGAAATCACCGCCCGAAACGACCTTTCTCCAAACAGGCTTCCCGCGTGAATTAAATTTTGCAACCACGATATCGTTGAGGTTCGGATCATGATCCGCATCACCCAAAACAATAAACCCTTTATCCGCCGTCTGAACGATTTTTACAAAATGTTCATTTCCGGAAGTGCCGAAAGTGCGTTTCCATGCGACTTTTCCGGTCTTTCGCAGCTTCATAATAAAACCATCTGAATTGCCTTCTCCGAAAGAGCTTGTACTACCAACCACCACTCCACCGCCGTCCGAAGTGCCCGCAATGGTTTGAGCTTCATCCGCTCCCGAGCCGGAAATGCGCTGCGCTTTCCGTACGGCGCCATCAGAGCTTAGCTGAAACAGCAAGATGTCATTGGCTGTAAAATCCACGCCTGCAGCAACAATGTCGCCGGATCTCAAAACCGCAACCGATCCAATGCATTCATTCCCGGGAAGGAGAATCGTTTCCAGAAAATCATCAGCGGCTGCGCTGAAACAGACGCATGTACAAAAGAGAAATAGCAATAGTCTTTTCATGCAGAAAGCGTAATGGAATCTCCTTGCAGAGAACAGCACGTTGGCAACGAAAGAATCGATCCGATCACAAACTGGACCGAACAGGAACAAAACCAATTTCACTTGCCCAGGTGCAGTATTTGATCAAACAGAGCTAAATGACTATTATGATCATTAGGGTCATGAACCAATGAAGTCAGAAGTTAGCATTGCGGAAGCCAAAGCCAGATTCTCCGAGCTTGTAAACCGTGTGGCATATGGTGGCGACCGGGTTGTCATCACCAAACGGGGGAAACCGATCGCGGTTTTATCAGCACATTCGGATAAAGGAATCGGGACCAAAGAAGGCTGGCTGGAAGACAGCGATCCCTTCTTTAAGGATTTGACGGAATTCGAAAACAGGCGACATCTTCGTCCGCTTCGAGCTGCGAGGAAAACCCGTAAGCATGTATCTCTTCGACACAAACGTACTTAGCGAAGTACTCAAGAAAAAACCAAACGGGGCGTTGATGAAGCGTCTCTCCGAAATTTCGGGTACATTGCAATTCACCTCCTGTATCTGTGTCATGGAGCTGCGGTATGGATCTCGCAGAAGAGAGGACCATGAAGTGTTCTGGAGGCGCATTCAAGACGTACTGCTTTCGCGCGTAGAAATTCTTGATGTTGGAGAAGAAACCGCTATTTTGGCCGGAGATCTTGCTGTAGCGCTTTCCCGGAAAGGATTCGGAATGTCAGCCGAAGATCTTCTCATTGCTGCAACAACTCTTCAAGTAGATATGACTCTCATTACTGCGAACACCAAACACTTCGAAATCGTTCCAGGCCTGAAATTCGAAAACTGGATCCGATGACGGTAGTCGTTTACAGAACGTTTTTCTAATAGATTTTTGAACTCCGCCTTTTTCTGCTCTACGTGCTCGCGCAGATCGTCCTAACCAGGCAGTTTTTATACGAGTCATGACGCTATCCCGAAGGTTTGATTATTTTAGCAAAAGAAAGATGCAATAATAAGAAGGGATGTTAATCCTTGTTGCCAACTGTTTGGGAAAGGTCATCCGGTTCCCGCTAACCGACGAACGGAGCGTCATCACAGTTGGTTCCCTGCCGGAAAGCCGACTCTATTTGCCCTACAAAGGAGTATCGAGAACTCATTTCACTTTGACCCATCAGAAAACCGGTTGGATTTTGAAAGATCTCGGAAGCACCAACGGAACGCGTGTCAATGGCCGGAAAGTTGAGGAATCGGAAATAAAACGCGGAGATTTAATCCATGCAGGAATTGTGGAGTTAACGCTCCAGGAAACGGACCAGAACAAAATGGTAAAAATTCCTGAAGAAACTCCCAATAGTGCTCTTGCCGGCACTGACAAAATGATTGATGTAGCCGGCATGATCGCGGGAAATATCTTTGTATCGGACAAAATTGTATTTCCGCACGGAATGATTCCAGGCACTTCTCCGAAGATGCTGGAACTCTTTCAACGAATTCATTCTCTCGTTGACAGTGATGTGAGTGTCCTTCTCATCGGTGAAACGGGAACCGGGAAAGAGATGTTTGCGCAGACTTTTCATCAATCCGGAAAACGTTCCAGGCAACCTTTTGTTGCGATCAATTGTGCGGCGATTCCGTCTGAGCTGATCGAAGCGGAGCTTTTTGGAATTGGCGAAAAAGTCGCAACGGATGTAAGCCCGCGAACCGGTAAGATCGCACTTTCCAATGGAGGAACGCTCTTTCTGGATGAATTGAGCGCCTTTCCCGTTGAGTTGCAATCCAAAATTTTGCGAGTGATCGATGAAAAGAAAGTGACTCCGGTCGGGAAGAACACAGCCCTGCCGGTCGATTTTCGTCTGATTTGCGCCACAAATGAAGACCCGGAGGAATTGATCGGCGCCGGAAAACTTAGAAAGGATCTCTATCATCGCATTGCAACAGTGGAGCTCCCCATCCCGCCATTACGGGAGCGGATGGAAGATTTATCTCTTTTGATCGTGGGTCTACTGCAACAGATTTGCAAAAAGGAAAAGAAAACGATAGCGGGTGTCAGTGACCGGCTTTTCGATTTGCTGATCTCCTATCCGTATCCAGGGAATATCCGTGAATTGATCAACTTGCTCAGTTCCATGG
>JBKKAT010000564.1:0-8293 GCA_046714535.1 Acidobacteriota bacterium
TGGGAATGGGCTCCCTGTGATAGCCATAAGGGAGAACTGGAGTTTTATGATATTTCTCCGAATCCCCCTGTGAATCCGGTGGGGCTCGATGAACACGATCTGTTGACCAATGGAGTGCCGATAGGTCTTACCCCTGAACAGATGGCGAATTTTCTGGAGTTGGAGGTTCAGCTGAATAACATGCTGAACTCAGAGCCGGCCTGTTTTGGTGATGGGAATCTGGACAAGCGGGTGGACAATCAGGACCTTGTGGGAGTTCGTCAGGATTTCGGCCAGCCGAGCACCTTCGACTTCAACAGCGATGGAACCACCGATGATCTGGACTTGCAATGCGTTTCGAACAACCTGGGAAATGACTGCCTTGTTTCAGGACCGGGAACTGCGTGCAATTAACCGCCAAGACGCCAAGATTTTTTCAGTGCTTTCGTGCTGAGTCTTTGGATGATTTGACACAACGAAAGCCGGTGTGAACAAGACTCGTATCGGGACTTGATTTCATTCGCGCGCTGGTCCTGTAGCCGGTGCAATAACTGGTGTGACAAAGGTACGATCCTCCGCGATGCACCCGTTTGGGAATCGTGGGTTCTGTCGGGTCATAGCTGCTATCCGGACCAACAGGATTGAGTGTTAGTTTCTCGCTCGCAGCTTTTGCGTAAGTATCGGAACGATACCAGTCTGAAACCCATTCCCAAACATTTCCCGCGATGTCATAAAGTCCAAACGGATTGGGCGGATACGATCGCACAGGACTGGTAGCGCGACTCCCGTCGGCTGCAGTATTGCGTTGGGGAAACTCTCCCTGCCAGATATTGGCCCGCGGCTTTCCTTGATACGGATCTGCTTCGCCCCACGCATATGTTTTGCTGTCCAATCCGCCACGCGCAGCGTATTCCCATTCCGCTTCGGTAGGCAAACGTTTTCCGGCCCACTTCGCATAAGCAGCGGCATCGAACCAGGAAACGTGCACAACTGGATGATTATCCTGGATGCTGCTTCCCGGACCATCGGGTTGACGCCAGTTCGCGGAGGGCTTCCATTCCCACCAGGTGTCCCCTGGATTCGCCGGTGGAGTGAAGATCAGTGAGCCGGGAACTAACATCTCTTTCGGTGGTGGAGGAGTTCCGGGTGGCAACTGTGCCATGATTTCTTCGAGTACAGGCGCCTTCTCGGCCGTAGTAACGTAGCCAGTCGCCTCCACAAAGGCGCGGAACTGAGCATTTGTGACCTCGGTCGCATCCATCCAGAAACCGTCTACGCGAACGCGGTGCGCAGGTTTTTCATCCGCGCGCGCAAGATCCGAGTTGGTGCCCATGCTAAATTCGCCAGCGGGAATCCAGACCATGCCGGGTGGCGGTTTCTCCGCCGCCTGACTAATCCCGTAGATCGAAAGTATTAGAACAAAAACAAAGTTCCGAACGAGTTTTAAATACTTCACTTTTTAGGAATGCACCTTGTTCCCAGATTTTGTTCGATGATTACGCGGTCCGCATCATTCGTAAGTCCATCGAAGTTGAAATCGTACCAGCTGGATAGTCCCCAGGTGCTGCTGAATTTCTGCCAGTTCGCGAGATCCTGTCCGTTCACAACCTTATCGAGGTTGCCATCCGCGGGACAATCCGGTTCAGAAGCCAGTTGTTCAATCAAGCCGGCCCGCAGAACATCAAAATGGTCCTTTTGTTCAGCCGTGAGGAATCCGACTCCATCGGGTCCCATGCCCTGCAGCAAATCAGTTTCATCAGTACCCGGGATCGGATGATTTTCGTTTACTTCGTAGAATTCAAGCTCTGTATGAGTTCCAGGACCGGGACAATTTTGGACTTCCTTTTCTACAACTTTGAATGCAGCGTCCCGAAAGGCCGATTGCGCATCAGGCAGGACTAGATAGTCATTGCCGGTTTGAGTATTGACCTCGCAGCAGGAGGTTAGCCCGTCCGGATAATCAGGATTGCCTGGGCCGTACCACACGCCCCCTTCCAGAGTGCAGATTTCATCGGATGGGAAGAGAGTGAGGCACGCATCGATCTCTTCAAGGACACAGGGGTAGAGAATGATGCCGGTCTTGTGAATGTTGTTTCCATTTTGCGTGAAATTGTTCGCGCGAATACTCTCCTGATCGGGGTTGGTGAGATAGGGCAGCATCGAAACGGAATCCAAAATATGTGCGCGTGGAACTTGCTTGCGCACATCAACACCGGCAATCTCTCCAAACAACATGAACAAATCTGCGACGTTGACCATGTGCGTTACCTGCCGGCCAGGGGACTCCACGAGTGGACCGGCTATAATCAACGGAACCCAAACGCCGGCTTGATAAACCGTGCCTTTGGATCGAAGCGGTCGGAAAGGTGCTTTCACCACAGGGAAATAAGTTCCGTTGTCTCCTACGATCACCACCATCGTGTTGGTCGCATCAGGGTGATAAGCCAACGATCCATCGGACAAACGCGTGGCCAGATTCGTCTCAACCAGCAAGCGGCCAATCTCAGTATCGAATGATTCGATCATCTGATTACTGATGACTCTCTGCGCAGGGATTGCAGTGCAATCAAGGTTACTGCTATCAACCGAGATGCCGGATAAAAGATTCGGCGGCGGTTGCTGATAAGGGGTATGAGCGGACGAGAAACTGAGTGTCGCCATCCATGGCTTGTTTGAGGCTTGTTGCTTCTTGATCCAATCTCGCGCCGCGTTCGTCTCGATTGTTGTTCTGTAAATACGGGAACGTGGGTCGCGCGGCGACACTTGTTCAATGAATCCGTTCTCATGATTGATGACCAGTGGCGACACATAGTAGGCATTCAACTCATCAAAGTTAAGATGGCCCGGTGCAGGCGAAACGCAACTTTGATTCGGAACAAAGATACCTCCTTGTTCTAAACAGGAGCGGCTCGGAGTCGATTTCGCAGGGATCGTGCTGATTGCCGTACAGGTACCATTGCTGAAATAACAGGCTCCACTGTCTGTGTTGGGAATGAAACCGCAATTCGCCGGAGCTGTTTCCGGATCGGTGACACCGCCGGCAGATAAATCGATCGGGTGGGGCGCCGCCTCTATCCATCCGTAGAAAAAATCCCAGCCCAATACGTGTGGCGAACTATTGATGTCCGGGTTATGTTCTGGTCCTCCCAGATGATATTTGCCAAAGAGACCACTCTTGTATTGAGCCTTTTTGAGGACGGTGGGGATCGCGACTTCATAGCGGGACAATTGCGAGTTGGCCAGATCAATCGGAGTAATCGGAGCGAGAATCTGATTGCGCAGCGGAGCGCGCCCTGTAAAGAAGGAAGCGCGGCTCGGTGAACATTCCGGCATCGCCCAGGTGTTCCTGAACCGGAGGCCGGCATGCGCAATGGCATCGATGTTCGGAGTGTTGGGCGGAGTGAGTCCACCATAGCCGAAAATTTTCATCTGGTCGATTCCGACATCATCCAGAATGATAAACAGAATATTCGGAGGCGGTTCGGGCTGGGCCGGAGTCGCAAATTTCGCCGATAAAGCTAGAAAAATAGCCAGACTCGCTGCAATGAATAGGAATCGTTTTGTGATGATCATCGTTCTCCTGTTTGGTCGCGCTTGCTTTGAGAGGTGCCACATCCTATCACGGAACGCGCTAGTTTTGCTAAAAACTTTGCGTCTTGGCGTCTTTGCGTTAAGGGGCCTCAGGCGGGAATTCAGGATCGATTCTTACCGGATTTCTAACGCAAAGACGCAGAGACGCAAAGTTTTCTTACTATCGATTTCAATACATCACCTTTCCGTCGTTTGCGCGCCTGCGCGAGACAATGCGGGTCGAATGGAAAAAGACCAGCGAATCCGGTTCAACAAACTCTAGAAAGTAGACCACTCCTTTTTGATCCACCGTTTGCCACAGACGTTTTCCATTTGTCGAATCAAACACTTCCACGCGACCGGAACCGCCGTTGATTGCCGTTAAGCTGACAGCGAGAAGCGTACCAACCGGATTGAATTGGAGTTGTTGAATCTCTTTTATATTTTCCAACCGCATGCGAGTCACCGAAGCTGAATTTTCAGAATTTAAAACAACGATGTTCTTGCCGGAGGAACCTGCGAGGATTTTGCCATCGGGCGTTGAAGCGAATTTTGTGGATCGAACGAATAGATTGAGGTTGTCATCCCCTTTGCGCATTGGACCAAACGGGGAGACGGCGCCGCTTTTCATGTCCATGGTGAAGAAACTCCATGGTTTTTCTTGCTGAAATCTGGTGGAACTGTATCCTGCCGCGATTAACAATTTCTTATCATCCAGCAAACGAACCGGAATCGTTTCAAGGAAATTAACCGGATCCTGACCGAGAACCGGAAACGCTTCGGACACAAGACGAAATGGTTCTACGTTTGTCTTCGATCCAGCCAGTGTTTCGATCCTGATATTCAGAGGGCCGTCCCAGGATTGCAAGATACTTCCTTTCCACGAGTTGCGAAAGGAGACCACAATTTCATTTGCGTCTAACGGTCCGATCATGCTCCAACGAGTCTGACGTTTGTTCCTTTGTCCGTTATGGAGCCAGACCGCTTCGTCTGGACTGAGAGCCACCACTTTGTTATCACTGAAACAAACAACATCTTGAAAGAATCCGCGGGTGGTATGCATTGGTTTGCCCGTCACCAGGTCAATCAGAGCAGCTTCGCTTCCGATAGCCGCCATCGTGCGCTGATCGGGAGAAATGCATCCGCGTGTCCAGTAACCAGAGTCTTCCTGATCGCGCGTGAGACAACTAATGCTAATAAGAAGAAGGGTAAGGGATAGAAAGGCACGCTTATCTTTCATCTTGCGTTCGCTGTTTTCTTTGCGTTCTTCGCGATCTCCTGTTCAAAAGGAGTTCTAATATATTAGCAAAACGCCTGTATAATCACGAGGCGATAAAAATTCGCGGAGGTTTGTTGGAAACTGCAAAGATCATGAGAGTGTCCAAATTCATTTCAGGTTTGTTCGTCGCCTTATTCGTTGCGCAAGCGGCTTTTGGGCAGGCGGAAAAATTAGGCATTGTTCAATATACAGCGCCAAAAGGATGGACGAAAACGCCGAAGGAAAACGTGGTGGCATTTAGCCAGCTCAACGAAACCACGGGCGCCTTTTGCATTCTTACCGTTTACGGCGCAACACCGGGCACCGGTAATGCGCAAAACGATTTCAAAAGGGACTGGAATCGTCTGGTTGTCGAAACTCTACAGGCGGAAACAGATCCAAAAACGGAAACGGAATCGGCTGACGGATGGACCGCAATCACAGGCGGGGCAGCGGTAGAATTCCAGGGTGGCAAGGCGCTTGCCTTTCTGACTGTTTTCAGCGGGTTCGCAAAAACAGTAAGCGTGCTCGCAGTTTTTAACGACCAATCCTACTTGCCTCAAGTCGAAGCATTTATTTCCGGCATAGACATAGATCAAACAGCACCGGCGGTTCCATCGCCCGCTGTTCAACCAAATCAACCAGGAAAGTTCGGCACCATGATGTACACAACGCCTGCCGGATGGAATGAACAAAAATTTCAGGATGGGGTCGTATTCAAACCATCAGATTTGCCTCAGGGTGAACATCTGGCTATTCAGATCATGGAGCCGCTGAATGCTTCGGGCAGTCTCGAACAGGCTCTCCGGCAAAGTTACGAGGAAGCGGCCACCATGTACAAGTTAACAATGATGAATGAGGCGGGCGGGGGAAATTACAAACAAAACGAAGCACGCCGTTCCTTTAACGGATGGGAATACATTCGGGGCAATGGTGGAGTTCAAGCCGAAAACGGAACACCCTATAAAACGGAACTTGGACTTGAAGTATTTGTCGTTAAGATGAACAACCGGTTCGAGCGGGTGGCAATTTTACAATCAAGAACGAATTGTAATCTGTCCAGATACTACGCATCTGACAGATTGGTCTACCGTAATGATATAGAGACTTTTTTATTCTCCTTACGGTTTACCGACTTTAAAGCAGAGTCTTTAGAAACAGGATCCGCCAAAGGCTCAGGCATTGTTGGAGTGTGGCAAGGCATTTCTCTATCTACAGGTGCACCCTCGGTGGGAGAACCACTCGGCGTGCGATATAAAGTTTTTTCACCGATTTTCTTATCCAACGGGCAGGCGTATTTTGGCCCCAAATTTCCCACTCAAGGATTGAATGCATTCGATACAAGGATCGCACCAGAACTGCATCGGCGGGATTGGGGAACTTATACTTTTGCTAACGGTAAAGGTGTCTTGAAAATGCCGTATGGAGACATTCCGTTAAGAATGGAAAATAATGCACTCATCATCACTGCAAATAAAACTGATCACAAGTTCATAAAATTGAACGCTGTTGATGGTGCGAGGTTTCAGGGAACCTATGCCCTCAGTGAAGTGGAAGGGAAGATCCCTTCTATCACTTTTACCTCGGATGGAAGATTCACCGACAACGGCGCAATCAAAGTGCTGTATCACGAATATATCGACTGTTTGAATCCGGCTCTGAAAGAGGGCTCGGGCACGTACGAAGTCAAAGACCATTCTGTTGTCTTTCGCTACTCGGACGGCAGACGCATAGCAATCGCTTTCCTGGGAGTAGATTATTCAGCGAGTAACCCCAGCCCCGCGACTTTGACGATGAGTTTTAATGAAGATAAGTTGATCAGACAATGAGGAAGCAGCATTTTCAGCGCGGGCTAAAGCCCGCGACCTATAATGCCGGCTAAAGCCGGCGCTCCTTTCCGGCTGAAGCCGGCGGTCAATTAGAATAGAAGCATGAAGTCTTTGGTGCTTGCAGAAAAACCGAGTGTCGGGCGCGAACTGGCGCGGATTCTTGGTTGCCGTCCGCAGGGTCGCACGCACATGGAAGGGGAGCGCTACGTGGTCACGTGGGCTCTGGGGCATCTGGTCACGCTTGCGGATCCGGATGAATATGATGCGAAGTACAAGACCTGGCGGATGGATGATTTGCCGATGCTTCCGCAGCAGATGCGGTTGAAGGTGATCCGCGAATCGTCACATCAGTTCCGCGCTGTTACGGGTTTGATGAAACGGGGGGACATTGGAGAGTTGATCATTGCAACCGATGCAGGACGCGAAGGGGAGTTGGTCGCGCGGTGGATCATGAAGCTTGCCGGTTGGCGAAAGCCGTTCAAGCGGCTATGGATTTCATCGCAAACGGATGCTGCGATCAAAGAAGGATTTGCGAAACTCAAGCCGGGTCCTTCCTACGACAATCTTTATCAAGCAGCGCGCTGCAGATCGGAAGCGGACTGGTTGATCGGGTTGAACGTCACACGCGCGCTCACGTGCAAACACGACACACAACTCTCAGCGGGGCGCGTGCAAACCCCAACACTGGCAATGATTGTTGCGCGCGAACAGGAAATCAAAAGCTTCGTTCCGCAGGACTACTGGACTCTCAATGCCGACTTCGGCGACTACCGCGGACGCTGGCGCGATCCACACGGAAACAGCCGCTTTTTTTCGAAAAGCCGCGCGGATGAAATTCTTGCAAAAACGCAGGGACATCCCGGCGTTATTAATGAAGTAGATGCGAAAAGCAAATCGGAACCGCCGCCACTTGCATACGATCTCACCGAGCTGCAGCGCGACGCCAACCGGATGCATGGCTGGCCCGCAAAGAAGACGCTGCAAATACTGCAGGGGCTTTACGAAACGCACAAAGTGGTCACGTATCCGCGCACCGATTCACGCTACATCACATCCGACATGGTGCCGACGCTGCCTGCGCGACTGCATTCGGCGTCCGGAGGCGCACTTGCGCCATTCATAAAAAAGTTGCTGGAAGCTCCGCTGAAACCTGGTTCCCGTCTTGTGAACAACGCGAGAGTTTCGGATCATCACGCGATCATTCCAACGGAACAGTCACCCGATTTCAAGAAATTCAGCGGCGAAGAGCGAACGCTTTATGATCTGATTGCCCGCAGGTTTGTTACTGTTCTTTATCCGCCTTGCTTGTTCGAACAGATCACCCTCCTCACGCGCGTCAACGGCGAAGTATTCTTCACGCGCGGAAAGATGATCAATGAGCCGGGCTGGCGCGCCGTGACTGCAAAGGTAGCCGGTGATGACTTCAAAGATAAAGAGGACATGCCTGAGCAAACGCTCAAGCAGCAGAGGCAGGGAGATCAGAAATCTGTTCGAAGCATCAAACTCGATAAGGCGCAGACCAATCCACCGCCGAGATACACGGAAGCCACGTTGCTAACGGCGATGGAGAGTCCGGGAAAATTTATCGAAGACGAGGAACTCCGCGAAGCTATGAAAGATGCAGGTCTCGGGACTCCCGCAACACGCGCGGACATCA
>JBKKAT010000565.1:0-3724 GCA_046714535.1 Acidobacteriota bacterium
AGCAAGAGCCGCAAAAAGTGAACGGGTCCTCGTCACAACGTTGACAAAGAAAATGGCGGAAGATCTCACCGAATTTTTATCTGAGTATGGTGTCCGCGTTCGGTATCTGCATTCGGAGATTGATACGCTGGAGCGCATTGTGATCCTCCGTGACTTGCGTCGTGGCATTTTTGACGCTCTCGTCGGTGTCAACTTATTACGAGAAGGACTCGACTTGCCTGAAGTGAGTCTGGTAGCGATCTTAGATGCGGATAAAGAAGGTTTCCTTCGGTCCACAAACAGTCTCATACAAACTTCCGGAAGAGCAGCCCGCAACATCAACGGCCAGGTGATCATGTATGCGGATATCGTTACCCGTTCCATGCAGGGAGCCATCGCAGAAACAGAACGAAGACGTACTTTGCAGCTTCAATTTAATCAAGAGCACGGCATCACTCCTTCCTCCATTCGCAAACGAATCGATGATGGATTCGGTGCAGAAGAAGCCGACTATTTCACGGTTCCGATTTCTGAGGATCCTGATTTGAAAGGCATACGATCCGTCAGTCAAATTCACGACCTGATTACAGAAGCGGAAAAAGAGATGCTGGTTGCTGCGGAGAAACTCGATTTTGAACGCGCTGCGGCATTGCGCGATAAAATCAAGAAGCTGAAAGAGCACGAAATCGCCATACTTCAATAAGTGCCATAGCAATGAGTGCTGAGTGCTGAGTCCCCCTTGAGGTCTCATTGCTCATTACTCATCACTCATTACTGAAAGATGGATCAAGCAAGGGAAAGATTACTGGAGCGGGTAAAACAATTACCCGACAAGCCCGGAGTGTATCTATTCAAGAATCAGAAGGGCCGGGTCATTTATGTCGGCAAAGCCAAATCATTGATCCATCGCGTCCGCTCCTATTTCTATGATGTTACCGGAGGACCGCTTACCTACTGGATGGTAGCTGATGCAGCCGATGTTGATTTCATAGTTACCGATTCGCCGGTAGAAGCCTTGATGCTGGAAAACAATCTCATCAAGAAAAATCAACCCAGGTACAATATCCTCCTTCGTGATGACAAAACACATCCGTACATAAAATTGACAGTGCAGGAGGATTTTCCGCGAGCTTACATTGTGCGGCGAGTGCGAAAGGATGGCGCTGCCTATTTTGGTCCGTTTATTCCAGCATCCCTTGCTAAGAAGACTTTGAACTTGATTTATCGTTATTTTCTATTGCGGCAATGCCACATCAAAATCACCGATGAACCTCAACGGCTCTGTTTGCTTTATCACATTCATCGCTGTCTCGGTCCGTGCGCTCAACTGGCAACAAAAGAGGAATATGGGCGCGCAGTAACCGATGTCCGTATGTTCCTGGAAGGGAAAAAGGAAGATCTTCTGGCGCGGCTTCGTGAAAAGATGTTTGAATATTCTTCGCGGCAGCAATACGAGCTTGCCGCAAATTATCGCGATCTTACGAATACTGTAGAAGAACTCAACACGAGACCCAAATTGATTTCGTATGAGCTGGACGATGCCGATCTCTTTGGATATGCGCGGTCGGCGGAGAATATCGCCGTCCAAATTTTCTTCATGCGAAATGGTCAGATCGTGGGACGACACGAGTTCTTCTTTGAAAGCAAACTTGTAACTGACAGCGGGAGTCTGCTCTCGCACGTGTTGATGCAGTTTTACAGCATGCCTCGTTTTCTGCCGAAAAACATTTACGTGCAACACAACTTTCCGGACCGCGAAGTGATTGAGCAGCTTCTTGCTGAAAAGAAGGGCAGCAAAGTGAAAGTGAATGTACCGGTCCGCGGTAAAAAGAAACATCTGCTTCAACTGGTGATCAAAAATGCGCAAATTGCTCTGGAAGTCAATTCGAGTGCAGGAAGAGTCCGCAGTTATGAAACCTTGCAAGCCCTCCAGGAAACCATTAACATGAGCAGCTTGCCTTACCGGATTGAGGCATTTGATATCTCAAACATTCAAGGAACAAATTCCGTCGCTTCCATGGTTGTATGGGAAGCGGGACGGCCGAAAAAGAGTGACTATCGAAAGTTCAAGATCCGCGGAGTCGTGGGACCGGACGATTTTCGTTCGATGGCAGAGGTTGTTGAACGGCGCATTAAACGATCACTCGACAAAGAATGGCCTATGCCGGATTTGATGATCATGGATGGAGGGAAAGGTCAATTGAGCGCGGCCCTGGATGTGCTTGAAAAATATAATTTAAAAGACCAGCCGATTATGGGGCTCGCAAAACGGAAAGAAGAAATCTTTTTGCCGGGCCGTTCCGACTCCATCCAACTGGAAGAACGCTCGCCAGTCTTAAAATTGATTCAGCAGGTCCGAAATGAGGCGCACCGTTTTGCAATCACGTTTCACCGTCAGCTTCGAACAAAGCGCTCCATGGAACTGGCAATGGACGAAATTCACGGGATCGGACCGAAACGAAAGCAAATCCTGCTACAACATTTCGGGAGTTTGGAAAAAGTTCGCGAGGCATCCAAAGAGGAATTGCAAAAAAAGCTCGGTTCGGTGCATGGAGATCGTTTGTACGCTAAACTCCATCCAGAACTAACCACGGAGGATTTGAACAGAAGATAACAAAGATAACAAAGAATTATGAATCTTTGTTTCCTTCGTTATCTTCTGTTAAAAAGAGCGAATGAAGATTTATACGAAGACGGGTGATAGCGGTAAAACCGGATTATTCAAAGGGTTGCGCGTTCCCAAACATGATTTGCGCGTAGAAGCGTACGGCAATGTCGATGAATGCAACGCGATGATCGGCGTTTGTCTGTTTCATATTCAACATTCTGAAATCAAAATCTTACTTTCTTCCTTGCAGCACGAGTTATTTGAAGTCGGAGCAGATCTGGCCACTCCTGCGCAACAACAAGATGATTCCAGATGGCGCATCGATCCGGAAATGACCACTAAACTGGAAAATGCCATCGATCATTTTGAATCGCAACTGCCTGCATTGACAAACTTCATTTTACCCGGTGGTTCGCTCGGAGGTGCACACATTCATCACGCCAGAACGGTCTGCCGGCGCGCCGAACGGAGCGTCAGCAAACTCGCAGAAGAGCAGCAAATCAATCCGGAAATACTGAAGTACTTGAATCGATTGTCCGATCTTCTCTTTGTTCTGGCACGCGCAGAAAATCAGCATGCCCTCTCACCGGAAACCATATGGAAAAAACGAAACACGTAGAACACACGCACGCACATCCGCGCGGTGTGATGGATGCGGAATATCATCAGGAGCGACTGAACAGTCCCGGGCCCAGATATCGTTTTAAGCGCCGCGGCCTGGAAGTTGCAAGAGTCCTGCAAACATTTGGACCACCCAATCCATCAATTCTGGACATCGGTACGGCAGACGGCCTGCTTCTCGATCTTGTGTGCGAAAACGTGAAACCTTCACTGGCTGTGGGTTTAGATCTTTCCTGGGGTCTATTGAATTCCAACTCGCGCAAACAGCCGATTCTTCAGGCAGACGCGGAAAAACTTCCCTTTCCCGATTCACATTTTGATGCAGCCATTGCTACAGCCATCATCGAGCATGTGCCCCACCCCGGCCGGTTCGTGGAAGAAATTAGAAGAGTGCTGAAGCCTGAAGGAATCTGCGTGATTACAACTCCGGTTCCGCTATTCGAAGAAATTGCATCAAAACTTGGTTTTCTGGAAGAGGACGATCACCAGGAAACCTTTGATCTCAAAGGATTGACC
>JBKKAT010000566.1:0-4605 GCA_046714535.1 Acidobacteriota bacterium
GCGCTCAGCCCCGACGGAAATTGGATCGCGTTAGTTGCCGAAGAGTGACAACGGTCGGGTTGCTTCTGATTCCTTTGGCGATCTTGATTTCTGTCGTGTATTTCTCCCTGCGAAACGGCATTTCGCCGACCCCTTCCAGCCGGCAACAAACGAAAGTAATCTTGAAATCGATTCCTGCAGATACAACGGGAAAAGTATACGATCTTGGTTCCGGATGGGGAACACTGGCATTGGCTGTTGCAAAACGCCTTCCACAATGTCAGGTCATCGGATTCGAGAGTTCCCCGGTCCCTTACGCGATCTCAGCAATCCGCGCGTTCCTCTCGCCGGCAAGAAATGTGAAGTTCCGCAGTCTGGATTTTGTGGAAGCTTCTCTGGACGATGCCAGCCTCATTCTCTGTTATCTCTATCCCGGAGGCATGCAAAAGCTAAAGCCCAAACTGGAACGGGACCTCCGGCCAGGAACTTTGGTCATTAGCAATACGTTTTCCATTCCAGGATGGCAGCCGGTACAGATTCAAACGGTTGAAGATTTTTTTCATTCCCCTGTTTATGTTTATCAGATGGGTGAGCAGCACCGCAGAGGCGCGGAGGCGCAGAGATAGGAAAGAGAGGAGCTATGAACAAGTTTTGGATCCTGGTTTTTTTCAGTATGATCGCCTTCCATTCCTGGGGAGAAACGCCACCTCTTCCCATTCAAAGAATTGAGCGCTATTTGCTCAAAGCAGAAGAGAATGGTTACTCAGGGTCCGTTTTGATTTCGTTGAATGGCAAAATATTGCTGAAAGACGCCTATGGAATGGCCGACCGTGAGAATAAGGTCCCATTTAATTCGGACACGGTTTTTGATATCGGTTCCATCACAAAACAATTCACGGCGGCTTGCATACTGAAGCTCGAATCACAGGGGAAACTGAGTGTTCAAGACCGAATTACAAAATTTCTCACTGCTGTGCCGAATGATAAGAAAGAGATCACGATTCACCATTTGCTCACACACACGGCCGGACTGGCCGATGGTCTCGGCCCTGACGAAGAATTGGTAGGCAAAGAGGAATACATGAAACGCGCTCTTTCCAGCGAACTCATTCACCCACCCGGCACCTATGATTACAGCAATGTCGGTTATTCGCTTCTCGCAGCGATTGTGGAAACGGCATCGGAGCAGGAGTACGAACAATATCTTCGTGAAAACATTCTGAAGCCGGCTGGAATGAATCAAACAGGATATGTCCTTCCCGCATGGGATAAGACCAGGTTGGCGATTGGTTATCAAGAAGGCGAAAGATGGGGAACAACATTTGAGCAGTCACAATACGAAAAAGGCGTTACCTGGCATTTAAAAGGAAATGGTGGAATTCATTCCACGACAGGAGACATGCATTTGTGGTATCTGGCTCTCAGCGGAAATTCCATTCTCAATGCTGCAGCAAAAGAAAAGTATTTTGCTCCGCATGTTAAGGTCGACGGAGAAGAGTTCTACGGATACGGCTGGTCGGTGCAACAGAACCAGCGAAAAGAAAAGGTGATTGCGCATAATGGCGGCAATGGCTATTTCATGGCCACGATGGCTATGATTCCGGAAAAAAACTTTGACATTGTGGTTTCAACAAACGATGCCGGCAAAAACACGGATATCATTGCCGCACGAATCAGCAGGATTCTTTTTGAGAATCTGGAAGAACTGGACGAAGCCTTCGTGAAAACCTACACCGGCACATACGAGATGCCTTCCGGAGTTTCCCTTCCGGTCTCCTTCAATGAAAATGACGAAGCAGTCCTTCTATTGAATCACCGCGAGCCCTGGATTTTGTTTGGTGGAAGCGAAAGTGACGATTCGAAACGGGCCGAACATTTTGACCAAAAAAGCAGGACGCTGATTCAGGCGATTCTTGATGGAAAGACGGACGAGGTTGCGTCGGTTTCCGGATTCGATCCAGAGGAAGCTGCCGAAATGACAGATGGATTTCGCGCGCGCCTTGAACAGCAGAATGGCAAATGCAAGACTTTTGACGTTCTGGGAAGTGTGAGCCGCCGGAACGGAAGCTTCTATTTGAGTCCTGTTCGATTTAACTGTGACAATGAGACCGCCCACAGACTGATCATCTGGCAGGAAGAACGCATTTTTGATGTCAGGCCATTACCGGATGGAAATACCAAGAATTTTGAACACACCAAAGGCAACGAATTTTTCGCGGAAACCAACAACCGCACGATTCATTTCGACCAGAGCAAAGGAATTCCCGTGTTGAAGGTCAAGCTGGCCGGAAAGGAAGTGATTGCGCGGAAAAAGGCTACTCCTTAATCTTCTTTTTCAAAACAGATCGCCCCGCTACAGTTTCCGCAAGTATATGCACGGCAGTTTCCCTTGTCTCTTCGGAAGGATGATCCTCCATAATCTTTAGCAATGCCGGGACGCCTTTCTCTGATTCTCCCAACATCACAACGGCTGTTTCCCGAATGTCCGAATCCGAATCAAACCAGGCAACTTCTTCTAATATCTTAGTAGCTTTTGGGTGGTCCTTGTCGCCGAGCATGGCGAGTGCCGTTTCCCTCAATTCGTTGTCCCGGTGGGATTGGGCAATATCGCATATCGCTTGAAAAGCCGCTTCCGATCGCATTTCCGAGATGCCGACGACAGCACTCTCCCGGACATCCGAAGAGGGATTTTTTTCGGCCACCTGCTGTAAGAGTTGCAAGGCTTCGGGTGTATCCAATTCTCCGGCAAAGATAGCTGCGGATTCCTGGGCCTCTACAGGTTCCTGTGAGGTCAATATTTTTTTGAAAAAAGGAAAAGCTTGCTCGGGAGGATGCACGCCAATGGCTGCCATTAGATCTTCTTTCTGTTTTGCACTCGCTTTCTGGTACATGGTTGAAAGTTGCAGAAAACTCTCCTCATGTGATGCCTTGTCAATCCAGTACAGTGGGCCATCAAAAGAGGTCCAGACGCTTAAATTGATGACTATGGTACGGTCAGGAAATTTTGAGCCGCCTTGAAACCGGTGAAAAATTCCTATCTCCTTCCAGACTTTCGCGCGTTCGCGTTTTTCCAGTTTCTTTAATTCTGTTTCCACGACTTCTTTGACATCCTTCTTTGAATCCGCCTTCACTCCGCTGATCCATTCTTGAAGAGATGGCTTTTTCTTGAGTTGACGAAAATCTCCATGAATCGAAACACCACTCATAAAAGTCTCATCCGGATGCATCAATCTGGAAACGCTATAGCCAATCCAGAAACGTTTTTGTCCAGACGCGGAATCAAATGCCCATTGGATCCGTTCCGGAAAGGAGGCGGATCCCTGAGAATAACGAATGAGTTCTGAAGCCTGTGAAGAAGAATGAATGACAAGGAGAAAAAGAACGTACAAAATTCGATGCATGATGACCCTCCATTCCCCTTGGACGATTCAATCTTCACAAAGGTTTACGTATTTGGAGTAAAATTTCCAGGATGCGTATTCTGCTCATGACAATTGTTTTGTTTCAGGCGCTTACCCTTTTTGCATCCGGTCAAACGGGATTTATTTCGGGAATGGTACGTGAAGAGGCCACCGGCAAGGAAATCTCAGGTGTTATCGTGCGTCTTCTGCTGGTGAATCAAGTATGTCCGGAGCGCGAAACGCTCACGGATGAACATGGGGAATTCTACTTTTCGCACGTGCCAGAGGGCCGGTACAAAGTAAGTGTTACCAGGAATGGATACGCTCGAACCATTTATGGCCAATCGCTTGAGAATCCGATTGGTCAGGATTTGCTGATCACCAGCGTCTCTTCCCAACAGCGTATTCATTTTGAGCTTTTTCGCGCTGCGGCAGTGTCAGGTCACATCTATGATGCAGAAGGAAATGCGCTGCCAAACTCCTATTTTTTGTTCGAATCGGTGACAGTACCGAACCGGACGTATCGCGGTTTCGCCGATGACCTGGGTTATTTCCACCTGGCAGATTTGCCTGCTGACTTCTATAGAATGAGTGCGCGAAAATATGATTCTTCGCGTAAACAGACAGAGGATGACCGCTGGTATTATCCCGGCACTTTGGACGAAGCAAAGGTCGAAGCAGTCGAACTAGAAGTTGGAAAAACCTCTGTGATTGATATCCGTTTTGGAAAAGCTCCTGAACCTGGATGGATTGGAAAAGTTTACGGCCCAGAAGGAGAAGCAATCCCGAAAGCGGACCTCGGATTCTTGCGTTTTGAGAATTCCCGGTGGACGCCGCTTGCGGCCTGCAGAACAGGTGAAGATGGAACTTGCTCTCTGCGAGATTTGACTCCGGGAGAGTACTGGGTCTATATCGCACACGCTCCGGCACCCTACACCGTCTGGCTCAAGAAAGGGGCGGAAAAATCCGTTGAAAAGTTTTCGCAGCATCTGTTTCTACAACCGGAGAAACAGGCAATCACCGAATTTCAATTGGACAAGGGAATCCCGGTTTCCGCAAAAATTTATGTCGACAGCGGAGCTCCTGCCGCCAGTGAAACAGGAATCAAACTTTCACTCACGAGCTTCTGGGAAGTTTCAAACTTTAAGCTTCCTGTAAACGCCGGAATGACTCACAATTCCCCTGAGACCGTCGAATTCTATGTTCATCCTGAACTGTCGTACCG
>JBKKAT010000567.1:0-4838 GCA_046714535.1 Acidobacteriota bacterium
GTTCAATGATGCTGTGATTGTTATTGGTGGCCATCACTAAAAGATTGCGAAGAAGATTCGCGTTAGCAAGAAATCAGACGCCAGAATCATTACCGAACAAGCAACGACAGCCTGGGTCGTGGAACGCCCCACCCCCTGTGTGCCGCCGCTGGTGCTCAGTCCCAGATAACAACCGACCATGGCAATAATGAATCCGAAAACAACCGGTTTAATGACACCTCCGATAATATCTCCAATCACAAGAGCATCTATCGAAGAAGAAAAATAAAGGCCACCCGGAATCTGCAACAGCAACAAAGAAATGAGCCATCCTCCGGCGAGACCGACGGTATCTGCGATTACGGTCAACATAGGAACCATAACGACTCCCGCCAGAAGACGCGGAACAACGAGCTTCCTGAGCGGATCGGACCCCATCGCACGCATCGCATTGATTTGATCCGTCACCATCATGGATCCTAACTCCGCAGCAATGCCGGAACCCACGCGTCCGGCTACCATCAAAGCAGTGAGAACCGGACCGAGCTCGCGCACCATGGAAAGGGCAACAACACGGCCGACGTAATTTTTTGCGCCGAACGTTTCCAGGCTGAGCGCGGTTTGCAATGCCAGAACCATTCCCGTGAACAGCCCGGTCAGCACTACAATGTTCAGGGATCCAACGCCAATCGCATCCATTTGCATGAAAATTTCGTTCGGAAAACGCGGACGAGTGAATATTGCGGCTACGGCCCGCAAAGATAAATAGAAAAACTGTTGGACTTCAAAAATCCAACTTTTTAGCTTATCGTTAATCGCACCCATGGACAGAAAAGTATAGCCGAATAGGGACCCACTACAAGTGAAGATTATTGCAAATTGAATATTGCATATTGCAAAAGACATGACTCTCTCGATGTTCTATGCAATATGCAATTTTGCAATATGCAATTAGCAGACGGTTGCCTTGATTTTTCAAGTATTCTCACTATTGATTAAGAAGCGCGAAACGCGCTGAAAGAGGCTACGGGGGTTCCAGAAATGCGTCTTATTCTCGTCTGCAACAGGCTGCCGGTTACGGCTGTACCGTCGGAAGACGGCTACACGTTTCAGCCAAGCACCGGAGGTGTCGCAACGGGATTGCGTTCCTATTTGCAGAACATTTCAGCTTCACCGGTCGCCTCGGAATATGTCTGGATAGGCTGGCCCGGTTCAACAATTCCGGAACAGGACCACGACTCACTTCGGGAGCAACTTTTGTCCACTCAGAACGCTTACCCGGTCTACCTCTCCGAAATGGAAATGGAGAATTTCTATCACGGTTTCTGTAATAAAACGATTTGGGCTCTTTTTCACTATTTTCCAGCCTACACAATCTACGAAGAACATTACTGGCAGCAGTACAAAGAAATGAACGAGAAGTATTGTCAGGCCGTTCTGGAAATAGCTCGACCGGATGATTTAATCTGGGTTCACGATTATCATTTGATGCTTTTGCCTCATATGATCCGCCAGAAATTACCTGACAGCCGGATCGGCTTTTTCCTGCATACTCCTTTTCCGTCGTTTGAGGTCTTTCGTCTTCTTCCCAGTCGCTGGCGAAATGAAATCCTTAATGGATTGCTGGGAGCGGACCTGGTAGGATTTCACACTCATGAATACGTTCAATACTTTTTTCGATGCGTCCTCCGGTTACAGGGAAAGGACCACAGCATGGGTCAAATTTTCGATGGGGATCATGTGGTGAAAGCCGATACTTTTCCGATGGGCATCGATTTTCAGAAATTTCACCAGACAGCCGGCGAAGCTTCTGTGCTCCGGGAATCGGATGAAATAAAAAAGAATTTGCAACAATCACAAGTGATTCTGTCCATCGATCGATTGGATTATTCAAAAGGAATCACTCACAGGTTGGCCGGTTACGAACTATTTCTGGAAAGAAATCCGGGCTGGCGTGGAAAAGTCGTGTTGCTTCTGGTAGTCGTTCCTTCGCGCGTCGCCCTTCACCATTATCAGATGATGAAAAAGGATATCGATGAACTCGTAGGAAGGATTAATGGAAGGTTCGCCGATATCTCCTGGACGCCCATCATCTACCAGTACAAGACTTTACCTTTCGAAGAAATGGTTGCACTCTACGGTATGAGCGATGTAATGCTTGTAACGCCACTAAGAGATGGAATGAACCTGATTGCGAAAGAGTACATTTCTTCGCGAATCGATCAGACGGGAGTTTTAATTTTGAGTGAGATGGCAGGGGCGGCAAGGGAAATGGGTGAAGCGATCCTGATCAATCCAAACACACCGCAGGAGATTTCTGAAGCCCTTGAGACGGCCCTGATGATGCCGGTAGAAGAGCAGAAAATCAGAAATACATTGATGCAAAAAAGGCTGAAACGATATGACGTGCATAACTGGGCCAACGACTTTTTGCAAACAGTTGTTCAAATCAAAGAGTATCAGCGAAAATTCAACGCCAGACTGCTACCCGCTGAGGCAAGGAGGGATTTGGTTGCCAAATTCGCACAATCGAAACGAAGAATCGTTTTGCTGGATTACGACGGAACAATAGTCCCATTCGCGCGCGAGCCGAGACTCGCCCGGCCGGATACCGAAGTGCAGCATCTGATCAAAAATCTTTCGGAAATTTCAGACGTCGTACTGATTACGGGAAGAGATAAAAAAACCGTCGATCAATGGTTTCCTTTTCGCGCGTCGAATCTGGTAGCTGAACTTGGGGTCTGGTTGCGAATCCGTGATGAAGACTGGAAAATGCTGAAACCCTTGAATGTCATGTGGAAAGACAACCTGCTTCCCATCATGGAATTGTTCGCCGATCGTCTTCCGGGATCTTTTGTGGAACAAAAGGAATACTCCCTCGCTTTCCACTACCGCCAGACCGATCCGGATCTTGCTTCCATTCGGGTTAAAGAACTGACCGACACTCTGGTTCACCTGACAGCAAATACGGATATGGTCGTGCTGCAGGGAAGCAAAGTTCTGGAACTGCGAAATGGAGGAGTGGATAAAGGCGCAGCCGGTGTGCATTTTATTTCGAACACAGCCTACGATTTCATCCTGGCGGTGGGTGACGATTGGACCGATGAAGATCTCTTTCGGGTGCTTCCTGAAGGAGCGTATTCTTTGAAAGTCGGCATCACCGCTTCTCATGCCACTTATAATGTCAGAGATTATTTGGACGTCCGTAAGCTATTGAAGGAATTGTTGAGTTCGTAGGATGCCTTTAGCAGAATTATTTTCCCCGCTGCTGGACCATGCTGCCATTGGAAATGGACGCGTGCTTGCCCTCGTTTCTCCGACCAGCGCGATCGAATGGTTCTGTCTGCCGCGCTTTGACTCACCGTCGGTTTTTGCCAGGATTCTCGATCGTGAGGAAGGTGGTGTATTTCGGGTTTTGCAGGGAGATTCCGAGATTCAAGGGAGCATGAAGTACTTACCCAACACAAATGTGGTTTCAACGGTTTTTGAGAAAGGGGGAGATGCCTGGGAGATCATCGACTTTGCGCCCCGCATACCGGAGGGCTTGACCGTAAATGCGCCGATCGAGCTCATTCGGATCATAAAACCGTTGGCCGGACACCCTCGTCTTCGTATCGATTTCGACCCGCGACCTGATTATGCGCGGATCAAACCGGATTTGATTCAAACCAGTACCGGCATTGAACTACTGGGCAATTCCATACCACTTCATCTTTCTACGAATCTACCCGCCCCTTATGTGCTTTCAAAAAGGGAATTTGTTCTAAACCGGCCGATCTATTTTGTGCTTTCGTACGGCAAATTCCAGGAATGTCCGCCACTTGCGGAAATAAATCGCAGTCTGGAGTTAACAGTGGCCGGCTGGCGGGCATGGGCAAAGACGTGCGCGCTTCCAACTTTCGCTCCGGCGGAAGTCTTGCGTTCCGCGCTTTGTTTGAAACTGCATGTGTATCACGATACCGGCGCAATCATTGCCGCATCGACAACCAGTATCCCCGAAGCTCTGGGCACGCCACGAACCTGGGATTATAGATACTGCTGGCTTCGTGATGCTTCCTTCGTGGTCGAGGCTCTCCGCCGGTTGAGTCATCTGAACGAAGGGGAAAATTTCATTATGTACTTGCGGGACGTTGCCGAGGCGGGTCCCCTTCAACCGGTTTACGGTATCGATGGGGAAAGACATTTGACTGAAATCGCGCTCCCCCATCTTGCAGGTTTCGGCGGTAATGGCCACGTGCGAATTGGAAATGCCGCTTATGAACAAAAACAAAATGATCTGATGGGTGAAATCATTTTGTGTCTTGAAACTCTGTTGAGTGACCCACGAATTGTTCACTCTGATCCGGAAAGCTTTTTTCCGTTAATTCATCGCATGGTGGAGGATGCAATTGTTGCGGCCCCCACGCTCGATACCGGCATCTGGGAATTCCGTTCCTTATTGCGTCCGTATACCTTTTCTCGCGCGATGTGCTGGGTTGCAGTAAGCCGTGGGGCCAAACTGGCCCGGCTCTTCAAAAAGTTCGATTGCGCGGAACGTTGGGAACAAGTGGCGGAACAGGAGCGAGAAATCATTCTCCGGCAGGGTTATAACGAAAACCTTGGCTATTTCACTCAGGGATTGGAGGGGGAAAATGCCGACGCAGCAAATTTGTTGTTGCCGACTCTCGGGTTGCTCGATGCAAGGGACCCGCGATTTGTATCCACCGTGGACGCTTATCAAAAAATCCTGGTGCAAAATGGATTAATGCTACGGTATATCAACCCGGATGATTTTGGAGCGACAACAAGCGCCTTTACGATCTGTTCCTTCTGGTGGGCAGAAGCTCTGGCATTGATGGGCCGGTTGGATGAGGCAATCG
>JBKKAT010000568.1:0-3188 GCA_046714535.1 Acidobacteriota bacterium
AGATAGACAACAACAAGCAGGAACTGGTGTATTCCCTGGAACGCCACAACAAACCACGCTATCAAGCAGTCTTCCATTTGGTGCGATAGCGTTTGTAAGCAATCTGGTGAACACCAAGTTCAACTGATAGCCTGCGCTCCCCTATGCAGGCGGGAAGCCTGCGCTCCCCTCGACAATCAATCCAGCTTCAGATCGAGGGCGTACTGCATCGCCTGGTCGAAACCCATTTTCCTGCCGGTCTGTTTTTCTTTCAGGGCTACCTGCGCGCCAACTTTTGTTTCCGCAGCTTTGAGGTATCGCTCTTTGAGTTCTTCCCAAAAAGAAATCGATATATGAGCCTTAAGAGCATCCCGCTCGGCATCCGCAGCCCCGGCCAGACGAATCGCCTTTGCGGTGCGCCCCTGCCCTGCAAGAGCCATTGCCAGACCTTCGACTTCAAAAAGCATTTCAAAGCGATCACCGTATACAATGGCGGCCTGCAAACTTGCCGCGTATTTTTTTTCAGCGCTCTCTACATCACCGCGGATGAGTGCGCAGTCCGCGAGAAAATGATGCGCGTTATGAATATCACGTGGCTCATCATGTTCGATCGCAGTTTCCAGAGCTTTTTGAGCCATCGGTTCAGCTTCCTCTACTCTCCATTCGCTCACCAGCACCTGACAAATATTCAGGAGGGCACGATTGATCAAACGTTCGTTTCCCATTTGCCGGTGAATTTCGAGACTCTCATCAAATGCATCGTAAGCAGCTTTATAGTCCCCACCAAACCAAACGCTCCAGCCAATGCTCTCCAATGCGAGAGCCAGTTCCTTCTTATCTCCCAGTTCACGCCAGATGGAAACGGTTTCTTCTGCAAACTTTTTTCCTTCCTCGTACTCACCTTGATGAATGGCAAGCATACTTGCACCCCATAAAACACGCGCCACTTCAAAGGTACGGCTCTGATCCTTCTTCAGCACGCGACGGAGCGTTTGGCGTCCTTCCGAAAAATGCGAATGAAGTTGCCAGAACCATGCAAGCGCCCCTGCAAGACGCGACCCGCCATCATGCACATTTTGTGAAGCCCACCGGAGAGCCACGCGCAAGTTGTCATGTTCTCGTTCCAAACGTTCTAACCAGGATGTGGACTTCTCGATGCGCTCCTGATAAGCGCGATCGGCAAGGTTTGCAAAATATTCGTAGTGCTGCCGTGCCAAAGTTGTTGTTTCCGCGTTATCACCAAGCTTTTCCAACGCATATTGGCGAAGCGGTTCCAGCAAACGGTATCGTGCATGGTCTTCTTCATTTCTCTCTAAAAGGACGAGTGATTTATCAACAAGCCGCACCAGATGTTCAAGCACATCGGTTGCTTCCCTATCGCCTTCGCCACAAACATACTCGGCTGCTTCCAAATCAAAACCACCGGAAAAGCAGGCAAGCCTGCGAAACAGGATTCGTTCGGCAGGCGCAAGAAGATCGTAGCTCCAATCCACCGCAGCGCGGAGTGTTTGATGGCGTTGAAGGGAGACCCGGGAACCGGAGGAGAGTATTTTGAAACAGTCATCGAGACGTTTGTAAATTTCGCTTGCCGACATCGCTTTAATTCTCACCGCGGCAAGTTCGATTGCGAGCGGAATACCATCCAGTCGCCTGCAAATATTCACGACAGAATCGAGATTCGATTCGTTCAATCTAAATCGCGGATCGCCCGCAACGGCCCGCTCAAAGAATAACTGAACCGAATCAAACTTCCCTGCACTCTCAACGTTCATAGCGTCCCGTTGACCCGGCAACGAAAGGGAAGGAACACCCCAGACATGCTCCCCATCCACATTCAGTGATTCACGGCTCGTCGCCAGCACTCGAACGGCGGGAGCGGAACGAAGAAGAGCTTCGATGATGCGCGCTGCCTCATCCAAAACATGTTCGCAATTATCCATCACAAGCAGCGCATTCTTACTTTGCAGACTGCTGATGACCGATTCCAACGGCGGGCGACCTGGCTCTTCCATGAGCTCCAGAGCGCCTGCGATAGCACTGACCACAAGACCGGGTGAGGAAATCGACGCAAGACTGACCTGCCAGACTCCATCCGGAAAACGTTCAAGACTTCGGAACGCGGCCTCCAGCGAGAGTCGCGTTTTTCCCGCGCCTCCAACTCCCGTAATTGTAACGAGCCTGTAATTTGAAAGAAGCGAAGCCAGTTCTTCCAGCTCACTTTCCCGGCCGACAAACTTCGTGAGCAATACAGGAATATTGTGGTGAGGTATTTTTTTCACTGCCGCCTGTGTCGAAAAAGATCCAGTTACTGCCAGATCGCGAAGATCATTGTGCACATCGCGAGCGGTCTGATAGCGTTCGTTCGGATCTTTCATCAGGCATCGACGCACGATCCGTTCAATGCCGTCGGGCAATTCTCTTTTGAGATGACTCACCGGTCCGGGGGTATCTCTTAATATGGAGGAGATGATATCGGCGGAAGTGTTTCCCTGAAAGGGTTTTTGGCCGGTGATCATCTCATAGAAAATGATTCCCATGGAGAAGATATCGGTCCGGTGATCCAGACTCTTTCCCTGCACCTGTTCCGGGGACATGTAAGGAATTGTTCCCATCACAATGCCAGCCTGGGTTTGCTCGTGAGTCTCTATCTGTGAAGCGTGCGGATCCGAATCATCGCGAAAAAGTTTGGCCAGACCAAAATCAAGAATTTTCACCGTGCCCCGCCCTTCTTCGGTCACCATGATGTTTGCCGGTTTCAAATCGCGGTGCACAATTCTTTTTTCATGCGCAGCCGTTAATGCCCCGGCAATCGGAATGGAAAATCGCAAAAAAGTTGCAACATCCATTCCGTTTCCTGGAATCGATTCACTGAGTGTGATTCCTTCGATGAGTTCCATCGTGAGAAAGTGGATTTCATCCACTTCTTCCAGGGAATGGATGGTGACGATATTCGGGTGATTCAGTGCAGCAATCGCTTCCGCTTCCCGTTGAAACCGTTCGGGACGGGATGGATCGTTTGCCCATTCGTCCGGCAATATTTTCAACGCCACTTTTCGCTTGAGACGCGTATCCTCAGCGGCATAAACCTCGCCCATTCCGCCTTTCCCGATTCGCTTCAGTATTTTGTAGTGCTTAAGTTTTTCGCCAATCATAAATGGATTGTTTCTAATGGATTTTAGCAGATCGTTTATCCGTTTATCCCTATGTAC
>JBKKAT010000569.1:0-3828 GCA_046714535.1 Acidobacteriota bacterium
GAGTAAGATTTCTTTTCCGATGATTTCCGGACTTTTTGCAAAACGATCTTGCCACAAAGAGTGACTGACAACAGCAACAGGATTTGCTTTTGATGAATCTTCTTCAGCAAGAAAAACGCGTCCCTGAACGGGTTGCACACCGAGGAGAGGGAAAAAATTTCCTGTGACTGCCACGGCCTCCAAACGGATTGGCTCACCGGAACCTGTGAGATTGAAGCTCCTCTCCGCAATCGCTGCCATGCCGGAGAAAACATGATTTTGCGCATTCCAGTCAATGTAATTGGCAGGCGCGGGTGTGTTTTGTGGGAAACCAACAAAGGAAGCTTCTTCCCAAACAATTACAAGCTGTTCCGGATCCTTGTAAGGTAGTGGTTTGAGGAGAAGGGCGTTCACAAGACTGAAAATCGCCGTATTGGCGCCGATTCCCAGTGCAAGAGATAACACAATGACTGTGCTCCAGCCGGGTGTTCGTGAAAACATACGAAATCCATACCGCAAATCCTGCTTCCAACTCATCGGGGCATACCTCCGCTTTACATTTCGTTGGTAAGACAGACTCGCCCTTGCAGGAAAAGGTTGCTTGTAGATCCTTTACTTTGATTTGTGATTCTAATTTGGAGGGCGGGCGTCCCTGCCCGCCAGCCGGCCTGGTTTGCGATGCAGATTCGAGGCGTGTATTATATGCATATGGAGGCAGACGATGAGAACGACGTTAAACATCGAGGACGAAGCGATCGTCGAGGCTATGAAAATGGCGCCTGGAAAGACTAAAACCCAGGTGATCAACGAGGCTCTTCGTGAGTTCGCGCGACGGCGAAAATTGCGTGGGCTTTTGAAATTTCAGGGGAAGATGCGGTGGAAAGGGAATCTTGATGAACTTCGCGACAGAGAGCATAAGTAAGAATGAGAGTTCTAGTTGATACGTCAGCCTGGGTGGATTTTCTGAATGGTCATGATTCTCCCGAAGCCATGACAGTATCCGAACTGTTGAAAGGTGACGATGATGTGTGCACCTGTGGAGTGGTTGTGGCTGAAGTCTTTCAGGGTTTGCGCGAAAACAAAGCCTACAGAGAGATAGCCTCATTGTTCAGTGAAATGACTTTCTTGGAATCATCTGACATTGCAACCCATTTTCGAACGGCCGAACTTTATCGTGCATTGAGAAAACGCGGCATAACAGTGCGATCTACGATAGATTGTTTGATCACGGTCCTTGCGGCCGACAACGGTTGCCAAATTCTGGCTCGTGACCGCGATGTCGCAGCAATCGTCTCCAGCGGACTAATCAAACTTCGCTCCTTGGGAACCAGTTAGGCTCCCAGCGGAATTGACACGAGCTTCATTCTTTCGACGTCCCTATTCGGTCCTCCCAAAAACATACCGTTTTATCAGTTAGAATTAAAGACAGCCTCCGAGTGTAAGATTTGAACGCTGATAATTTGTCAAGACAAGGTTTTTCCTTTTGGGGGAAACTGGCTCAAGAAGGAAGTGCTTATCATCCCGAGCTTTGCCACATGATCGATGTGGGGATGGTAACTCAAGAAATCTGGCGACAGGTTTATCCTCATGTGGGGCGACAAAGACTCGCGGATGAACTGCATTTGCCTGTAGATGAAGCAGAGCGGTGGGTTGTCTTTGTTGCGGCCCTTCATGATTTGGGCAAAGCATCGGCGGCGTTTCAGTTGCGGAAAGAAGCGGAGCATCTGCAACATCAGTACAGTGCTATGGGAAGCGTGCCTATCAATATTAGTGCGCACGATAGTCCGGGCGTTACATTCATTTTGCCGTTGTCCCCACGCGCGTGGGGGTGAACCGTAGCCCTTCTAAGAAATTCGTTTTGTCTATCGTTTTGACATTTCATCTTTCTAGTAAAGAAAGTCATCCTTAGAATAGTTTACCTAATATTATCTACTAGATACAATGGTAGACGTAGCTTTGTTAGGAGAAGATATATGATTAAAAGAATTGTTGCATTGGTCTTCTGTTTATTCATCAGCCCTTTTGCATTTTCGCAAGCTTGCGACTACCCCGATGGGGACTTCGAAGAAGGTCCTAGTGCATGGCCTGCAACCTGGACAAATGCTGGAAGTGTGAATGGCAACGGCACTTGGTTTCAGGAAGGCACAGATGTTTCATCCGGTCCCGACCCGTGGGGTGAATCTGAAAATATTGTTGTGGATGGTAGTTGGTCAGGGCAGGTAAGGGCGCATGGATGCGGAACTCCAAGCGCGTGTTGGGGCATTCTGAGCACAGGAGGCGACGTTATATTGGAGTCGGGAGCGATCAGCTGGATACAATTAGATGAGAATCCGAATATTGTTTTCAATGTTGTGGTCATCGTGGGAGGAAATGTTGTCTGGACAGGTCCGAATGTTGCGCCGAACGCCTGGAATGGAATGACTTCAAGCTGGGCAGGACGGCAGGCAACGATCCCAAGTAATTTTGTTGGGGTCCCTGTTCGTGTGGGTTTCAGGCAGGCGAGCCAGACGCCTGGTTCAGGATGGTTTTCGATGGTCGACAACGTTTGCATCGATATCAGGCCTACAGTGAAATTCGACATTCCGCAGGGTGTGAACGCTACTAGAGTCCTAATCCACAAACACGGGTCAGGCAGCTATCCCAATACTACTTATCAAACAGCGGATCGATTAATCTCCATAAAAGGGACTGCCTACACCGGAGCGCGAACTCTAACCAATCGCGATGTTTATATGCGCGTCATAGATCCGCCCGACAGCTCGTTATACAGCGTTAATCCGCACATTGGGGATAATCAGGATAAAGGTGATGCGACGGCCGGAACCCTGATTTGTGGAAATCCACCTAGCTACTCAACCACATGCACCTGGCGAACGGATGCTCAAGGAGTCATCCGCGATATGACCAGCGGAACATCACCCATTCTAAAAGTCACAAATCAGTACTCCGGTGATAATTACCTGGTGGAAGCAGGGTTCGATGCTGGATTTGGTTGTAGTCCAAATTGTTCCAAAACCGGAATCCTTACTGCATGGAAACGAGCTTATATTGAAAGTCTTGTGATGTGGAGACAAGGCGAATTCATTACGCAAAACTCAGGAAATGGGAGCGGAAAACCAGCAACGGAAGTATTCGTTGCTAACCCTAACACATTTCGCAAAGATGATGACGTGTTTGTTTTTTCCGCAAACAATACAATCGGTGAGGTTCGGAGAGTGAAAGCCGTGAGCGCCGCGAAAAAGAAAATCACACTGTATACTGCCTTAAACGGTTTGTATGCACACACGGTTGTCCCCGGTACTTGTGATCCGGCCAATGGAACTTTTAATGCCTACTGTGCCAACACGCCTTACAGCTTCGTTGCGCGTGTGGCCGCTGGAGTTTACGATGTTTCACCTGGAGGCTCGGCCTCCTTTGACGATACCTTCGTGGAATGGAAACCTGCGAATTCTTCACCGCGCTATCTCCCGTCATGGCCGAATATTCCGTTTGCCAGTCCTCCTACAGTTGCTAACTTCATATACATGAGAACCCAGCCTTTCATCAGTACAGCGAGTCTTATCAACCATATTGCTGTAATATCTGCAGGAACACATGCAGTCACGAGCGACCCGCTTTACGGAGCTACAAATCCAGATCTGAATTTTACTGCCGTATTCGGGAAAGAATCGCCACGCTCTTTCCAAACGCGGTTAATAATGCGATTCAGAGTATTTCAGCGCATGAATTGGGCCACCAGTGGGATGTGAATGGTGGGAGTCCAGGTGGAGAAGATTCCGAATTAGCATGGATTCCACTCGGTCCAGATCCGTTATGTCTCATGAACCAGTCGCGAGACCGGACACAAGG
>JBKKAT010000570.1:0-3471 GCA_046714535.1 Acidobacteriota bacterium
CCTCTCCCTCCCGCGGGCAGCGTCGACAAAGTAATAGACTGCTTAACCGCGGGAGGGAGAGGGCTGATCCGAAAAATTGTTGTATTAGTCCTACCTATTCAACTCGCATTTACCCACAAATGTAGAACCTCCAGCGCGGCTTCCAGCCGGCCTTTCACTTTTTATTTTTGCCTAGTTCTGCCAGCAACATGCCGGCGTTACAAACTGCACGAAAAAAGAGGATATAATGCTGATCGATTTAAAGCACCTGAACAAATGAAAACCGGCTTTCCGGCTTGGCTTGCAGCAATCCCTTATTTGGCCGTCTGTTTTTTATTTCCTCCGGCAACGCAGAATATTTTAGGCTTTCTTTGCGCGATCGCTCTTTTCCTCGCGTCCATTACGATTGGCCGTTTCCTGCGGCAATTCGTCGATACCGCGAATCTCACATTGGATTTCCCCCTGGGACTTGGATCCATTTTGCTGGTTCTCTTCACCATTGGCTGTTGGAATGCATCCAGATTTGTCCTGATCGGTGCGTGGTCTGTTGTATTCGTTCTGGCCATTCCTTCCATTCGCGAGGTGCAGAAGCCGGTTCCCTGGTATGTCCTGTGGGGAATTCCTTTTTTCGTTTTATCGATTTGGTCCAGTTTTACGCCGACCACCTTTTATGATGCTCTTGCGTACAATTTGGGCCTCCCGTATCAGTACCTCTCCTATGAGCGAATTCTAACTTTTCCGACCAGCAGTACTTCATTTTTTCCCCCTTTTGATCAGGTCACAAAGCTTCTTTTTATTACTGTTACTCCGCAAAACGGAATCAAGATTTTCTCGTTTCTTCTGTACATCCACTGTTTAAGAATGGTGGTTCAGGTTAAAGCGGAGGACATAGATCCACGATTTATCGTGATTCCGATGCTGATTCTTCCTGTTCCCTGGGTGCTGTTGCATATTGTGAACCCGGACTTAATGAATTCATTTTTCTTTGTCGCGGGTATTTGTGCGCTTTTAACTTTGCGATCCAACAGGAATACAATACTTGCGTCGGCGCTCCTTGCCTTTGGCGCATGGACAAAATACACGATTTACCCTTTTTTGATTTTTACTCCCGTTCTGTTCTGGCGTTTATCCGCGAACCGCCGGCAGATGCTAAAAAAAATGATCCTTTTTGGCGCTGTTTTTATTCTCATCATTTCTCCGCTGTGCATTCGAAACTGGCGTTTAAAGAAAGATCCCTTCTATCCGATGCTTGCTCCGGTTCTCTCGACTGAGTGGGAGCAAAATCAGATCGCTGCAGTCCAGGGAGAGTTTCCAACACCGAAGAACTGGAAGGAATTTGCTAAAGCAGTGGTTATGACTCCTTTTCTGATGACCCTTCGAACGAGATCTTATGGGAGCGCATCTGAAATCGGCATTCTCCCACTGCTATCACTGGTCCTGCTGGTTTTTCAATTTCGAAAGCTGGATCGAGTTTTACTTCTTTATGTTCTGCTCTGTTATCTCATTTTTGTTTACGCGCTTTATCATTTCCGTTACTTTCTCCCTGTCTTCCTGATTGCCATGCTTCTTCTTGCATACTCCTTCCAACTCATTCACAAAATCGCACCGCGCGCCATGCCTTTCCTCTGGATTGCTGGGTTCCTGATTGGCATGTGGCAGGCAATTCCGGTCTACAAACTATTTCCTTTGATTTCGGGAGGTTTGACGCCTGAGCAATATCTTTCCACTGAATTGAATTATTTCGGAGCTACTCAATTTCTGGAAAAGACGAAAACTCCACATCTGACTTTGACTTTGGGCGAAACGAGGATTGCTTATTTTCGTAACAAACTGATTCCGCATTCTTACGCTGATAGAGATCCTTTGATTGAATGGGCAAAGGAACGGAAAGATCCAAGGGACATTTTAAAGAAACTGAATGAGGAAAATGTGAGATACATTCTTTACAATCCCGGAGAATGGGAGCGGCTTTCAAAAAAATACAAGATCTGGGAAGTCAGTCAGGAAGAGCGTTTAAAACTGACCGGGCTTATGAAAAATCATTTTCAGATCGTATATTCAGATCGCGAAATTGTTGTTTTTCAAGTGAAGTAATAACATGGCGGTAAAAGGAGGAAAAAACTTATGATCACCGGAGCTCATTCGATCATCTATAGCAAAAAACCGGAGGCAGACCGGGCTTTTCTACGCGATGTGCTGAGATTGCCGAACGTTGATGTGGGGGAGGGCTGGTTGATCTTCGGTTTACCACCCGCGGAAGTTGCTGTGCACCCGTCCCGTAAAAATGATGTTCATGAGTTCTATTTGATGTGTGACAACGTTGAGGCCTTCATCCTGGAAATGAAAAAGCACAAGATTGCCTGCGCGCCCGCGCAAGACCTGGGATGGGGGATACTCACTCAGGTAAAGCTGCCGGGTGGCGGAAAGCTTGGAGTTTATTCTCCACGGCACGCGCGGCCGAAATCCGTAAAACCCACAAAATCAGCAGCGAAGAAATCCGTAAGAAAAAAGGCAAGATAATTCTGAATATTACGCTATTCGTTCGGATGGTATAATGTTCCGATTTGAATACGACTGCGTCCGCGGTTAAGTCTTCTCGTCTCGATTTAAGCCCGTCTCTTCCTGCAATTGACCTCTGGATCGTTAGTTTTGTCACGTTGTTTTTCGAGCTTGCTATTATCCGGTGGATTCCGTCAAACATCAGCTTGCTTTCGTATTTTTCAAATGTCGTCTTGATCAGTTGTTTTCTTGGACTGGGGACGGGCTGTGTGTTGAAAATCAAGCGGGATTTGCTTCCGCTACTGGGCGTAGTGATATTGGGACTCCTCGTTTTAACGCGATATTTTCACCAATTTGGGATTCAGCTCCCTTTGCCCGGTGAAGCGTATTTCTTTGGCGCCACCGGAAAACACAGGTGGTTATACGTTGTTCCGGTTGTTTTTCTTTTGACTGCACTGCCCTTTGTAATGCTAGGCCAAAGGCTCGCCCGCAGCATGGAAGACTTTTCACCTATGCGCGGTTACAGTATCAATATTTTTGGAAGTCTCGCAGGCACTCTGATCCTTGCACTATTTTCGTTTTTGGGAGAACCTCCTGTGCTCTGGTTTTTGTTGGCGTTTTTGTTGATGTGTTGGCTTTTGCGCAAAGAGCGGACCGTTCTGATCATCAATGTTGTGCTGTTCGCTTTGTCGCTGAGTATCGTTTATCAAATGGGGAAAAATAGGATTTGGTCTCCCTACAACAAAATTGAATTACAGAGACTGGCACCGATAGAATTGGGAGGCGTACGGGTCATTGTAAATGAAGACTATCATCAGTTGATTTTGAACTTGACCGATCCGGTTGCTCAAAAATATCCGGACTTAAATCATTTTCGTCGTACTTATGATCTCCCTTACGATCTGCTCTCTGTTCCGCCGGCAAGGGTGCTTGTTCTGGGCGCGGGTGCTGGAAATGATGTCGCAGCCGCGCTTCGTGCAGGCGCCCAATCAG
>JBKKAT010000571.1:0-2811 GCA_046714535.1 Acidobacteriota bacterium
GCACTGGTGAGAATCGAAGCCATCATCAATTCCATGACGCCCGCTGAGCGCACGAATCATTCATTGATCAACGGAAGCCGCCGCAAACGAATCGCAAAAGGAAGCGGTACCACAGTGGAAGAGGTGAACAAGCTTCTCAAGCAATTCGTACAAGCGCAAAAGATGATTAAGCAGATGGCCAACATGATGGATCCGAAGAAGATGAAGTTCCCGTTCCCGCCGCGGTAGCTCTTTTAACGCAGAGGCGCAGAGAGCGCAGAGAGAAAAATTAAAGTATCTCTGCGGCTCTGCGTTAAAAAATGCTTCGAGCGATTATTTTTGATCTGGATGGAACTCTTGTGGATGCATATCCGGGCATTCATCAAAGTCTCAATGAGATGCTGCGCGAATTGCAGCTGCCGGAAGTCGATTTGCAAACAGTTAAACGCAGAGTGGGACGCGGAGTTGTGAATCTCATGCAGCAATCGGTGCCATCAGAGATGGTGGATCGTGCATTGCCGCTCTTTCGAAACAGTTACGATCACACACATTTAAGCGGAACATTCTTGTTGCCGGATGTGCGCGAAACCCTGGAACAATTGCGTCAACGCAACATCTTGCTTGGTATTGCCAGCAATAAGCCGGCGGATTTTACGCGAAATATTCTCAAATATTTTCATATCGAGGAGTATTTTTTCTATTGTAGTGGACCGGAAGGACATATCCAGCCGAAGCCGCATCCTTCCATGTTGCAAGACATGATGCATAAAATGGGTGTAGTAAAAGAAGAGACCTTGTATGTGGGCGATATGACCCTTGATTCCGAAACAGCGCAGAATGCCGGAATACGCCTCGCGTTGATCGCTACCGGGGGTCATGACAAACAGGAATTACAAGAAATACAGCCGGATTACTTGCTCGAACGGCTTGGTGATCTGATTGGAATTATCGAATCCATAACTCTTTCTTAACAAAAGCTAACAAAGAGAACAAAGAGAAACTTTTCCTTTGTTTCCTTCGTTATCTTTTGTTTAAAAATTTATAGAACGCGGAAGTTAGAAGCTGTTGCGGTCACGGAAGCCACTCTGGTCGATTCATCGATTCTCACGTTCGACAATTGCTGAATAATGTCGCCGGAAACGATTTGAAACTGGGATACTTCCGTGTTGGAAAGGGGTGCCGCTTGCGGTGATTTAATACTCAGGAAGTTGATGTACTTTCCGTTTTTCAAATAGCGGAAATCCAAATGTGGTCCGGTGGAAAGTCCTGTCGTTCCCACATAACCAATCACCTGTCCTTGAGATACCGAAGCGCCCTGGCGAACGCCAGTAGCAAATCTGGAGAGGTGGCAGTAAACAGTTGCGATTTCCTTATCGTGCTGCAGCTTGACCGTTTTTCCGGCCCCACCGGCCCAACCTGCAAGAATGACTTTGCCACTTCCGATGGCTCGTACCGGTGTTCCGATCGGTGCTGCGTAATCGATACCATAGTGTGGACGACTTCTCTTGAGAACTGGGTGAAATCGGTTGCGCGAGAAACCGGCGCTGATCCGGGAGAATTTTAGCGGCGCTGCAAGGAATGCTTTTTTCAAAGCTTTCCCATCCGGCGAGAAGTATTCAAGCTTGCCATTTCTGCGGTAGCCGATCGCTCTATAGGTATTTCCTTTATTCGTGAGTTCGGCTGCTAAAATACTTCCGTATCCGTGCGCCTCTCCGTCCACATACTTTCTCTCAAATATAATTTTGAAAGAGTCCCCTTCTTTCAAATCTTTAAAAAAGTCGATGTCCCATTCAAAAATGTCCGCAAAGTTTGCCACGAGCTCATCTTTCTCTCCGATGCGTGCCAGAGAAGAATAGAGTGAGCCATATATGTATCCGCCTCGTTGTTCCACACGCGTTTCCACGTTTCTGTGGAAGAGTTCCGCCTTAAGCAAACCTTCCACCCTCCTGACGACGAGAGTTTGGAAAGGATCGATCGAATATTCAAGACGCTGAAAATCCTGCTGGTCGGACGAGATCACCGTGATGACTTTGCCGGCTTGAATCTTTCCGAGATTGTAAATATCTCTTGCACTCTCGTAAATTTCATGGATCGTTTCGGAATCATAGCCGTGAGATTGCATCACTTCGGAAAACGTCTTGTTGCGGTCTATTTCTAGTTTTGTCGTCGTGAGTTGCGGAGCTTTTTGAATGAAGCCAAGGTCCGGCACGATGGGCGAAATGCTCATCAAACCGGTGTTAACCTGCTGTTTCTCTTTGCTTTGCGTGATGTGAAGGTAGTAGGAGGCGCTGGCGAGCGAAAGGATGAGAATCAGAATCATCCGGCGAAAAGGAACAGGATATCTCGTTCGGAAAATGATTTTCATCAGATTGCAACAAAACTGACACCATATGAATACCAGCTTTCGCAAATCTTGTCAATATTTATTTGTAACAATTGTCGCAGTTCCAGATTTTAGCTGTCAAGACGTGTGTTACAATATCGAGTCCCTCGACCAAAGTCATGCTAAAACTCAGCAAAAAAGAGATTCGCATTTTGTGGTTCATTCGTAATTCGCGGCATAAAACCACAATAGCCGAAATCGCCAGCGGATTGGGTTATAAACCCGCAGAAGTTGAAGTGTTTGTTGAGGGTATGGTCGTCAAGAAGCTGTTGAATCAGGCACAGGGTACTTCTCCGTCTGAAAACGCTTATTATACAAATCCGGAGAAAAGGGAAGAGATTTTCGATCTAATCGGATAGAATTCTCACCACGGAGTCACGGAGAACACGGAGTAAAAAAGAAACAAAATTCTTTCTCCGTGACTCTGTGGTAAAAGATCTTCATGAAAT
>JBKKAT010000572.1:0-8515 GCA_046714535.1 Acidobacteriota bacterium
CCCCTAATTGATTCAACTTGTTGACTAAAACAGCATTTGCTTCCGGTTGCCTGTCCAGCGTATATATATTTCCGGCGAAGAGGCAGCGAATGTCTTTTCCTTCCGGAAAAGGATTTTTCCGGTATTCACGAATTTCTTTATCTGCTGCACCGGGAACAAGCAATATGTTCCCATTGGATTGGAAACAGTTCAGCCAGAGCTCTTTCGCCTGAGGCGAAAGGAGAGTGATGTACTTGCTTGTTTTTTGAATGCGTTGCTGTGTTGCGTAGAGTTCCTGTCTCAACTCTCCGTAGAAATAAACGCCATCCATATCCTCCGGCCCTACCACCGATCCGAGTTTCGAAATAATAAATGGGTGATCGGTCCCACCGAAGAACTCCAGTGTTTCGAAGCCGCGATGAAACACAGTTTTCACCACATCATAGTCCTGCCAGCGGACATTCTTCAGTGAAATCCGCCGGAGATTGGGACCCATCAGCACCGGTGATTTCTCCGGAATCGATTCCATTGTCGCGATGTCCACCTGATGGCCAAGACCGGCCAATGCTTCAGCAATTTTCATCCACCGGATATAAGACATGTCCACCGGCAGAAAGTCCGGCTTTTGCCGGTTGTAAACACTCACGATTTTTGCCATTAACTAATACGCATTCTTCAAAGTTATACGCGCGGCCACTTCGTTCAACGTTTTCAATTTGCCGAGCGCTGAGATTTTTTCGAGGAATCCCCTGTAGTGGGGAAGCCAGTGATGCGCATAGCAATCATGAAGACAAAAGATCGCAGGATCTGTTTGGCTGATTTTTTTGATAGCGTTCTTCTCCCAATCTTCGTACTTCATTCCTTCTTTGTACATTGCAAAGTCATCAAACAAAACGGGAAATTTTACCAATCGATTGATCATCTGCGGTTGCCGGAAACCCAGCGAACGCTTGGAACTGGCCAGCCATTCAAAATTATGAAACGCCAGATGATGATCCGTAAGTCCTTCCGTGATTCTTGACTGTGGTGGCCTGTATCCTTTGATCCTGTAATCAACTTTTCTGCATTCGACCAATTGAAAGGGCACTTCCGCATCAAAACCGTGATCGTAAGAATGAAAGGCAAGGCAGTGCTCCTCTCTTTCAATTTTTTCCCGGACGCGCGGAAAAAAACTTCCCAGAACGTTGTAAGTCGCTTTTACGTTGAATTCTTTTTCGATGGCTAGCATTTGATCCAGGTTTGCAGGTGACTTTTGATGAGCATATTCGGCAAATACCGGATCGGCTTCCGTATGTCCGAATCCTTCTTCAACGTCATGACACAGACAAATGGTCTTTTCGTTGCTCAATGCTTCTTCATGAAGTTCTGGTTTGACCATGCGCTCTCGGTTCACATTCGTATCGATATTCCACCACTCATCTTTCCTCGAAACATTGAACAATTCATGAATGTTCCGGTCATAAACTCTTTCAAATAATTCTTTTTGTACGTTTCTTTTTGGATCCGTGTTTTGGAGAGCAAGACCGGATGTGCACGAATAAATCGGATTTAGATTGTGCTCGAAAGCAAAATTCAAAATAGCATTGAGAAGTAAATGATGCCAGCCTCTGAACCGGTTTTCGATTCTTGTCTTGTGTTCTCTTCTTCTTGAGATTCGCTGGACGAGATCGGAAATATGAACCATTGTGTAAAGGCTGTTTCCCTGAACCACGACGTTGGCTGTTGCAATCTGTCCCGTATTTCCAAATTGTTGCTGATGCCATACGAGATCATCATCAAAAAACAGGTCACGCGGAAATTCGTCGATAACAGGGGATTCCGCATACAAAACGACTTCCCATACCTGGCTTAGATCACAAGGTCCGCACATGCGCATTGCCAGTTTTAGCCCGTCAGGTCCGCATTTTGGAAGAAACAGGATTCTGTGCGGAAAAAAATAACTCCTTTTGTACCCTTTTGAATAAAACTCTTCCTCGCGATCCCGGGTAAATCTCCTGTACCGCACGTGGCCATTCGCAGTCATCATGGAAACAAATCTACCAAATTCCTTTACGGTGTGAAAGATATGTGCAATCTTCAATGAATGTAAAATGGGTGCGGAGACGTTTTAAGAATGCTTTTATTCAGATGAATTTCTTGCAATGACCATTGCCGGCACGCGAAGATATTTCCCAGGGCTCTTTATTGCCTTTTTGCTTTTTCCGCTGACGATTGTATATGCTCGTATCGTTTTTGCACCCTGCGATGACGCATACATTCTGCTCGTCTATGTTAAGAATTGTCTGCGTGGCAATGGTTGGACGTACAACGGAACCAGGGTTGAGGGATTCAGCACAACGCTCTGGGTAACAATATTGACGCTGTTCGGCTACACACGGATTCCTCTCCCAACACTTGCGCAGATATTGAGCGTCTTATCGGGCCTATTTTGTCTTTTTAGCACATTTCTTCTCGGAAAGAGATTGTCGCTCGATGGGTATCGCGCCATTCTGCCCTGCTGTCTCCTTGCGTCAACCGGCGATTTTGCTTTTTACATGTCGACCGGTCTGGAGCAAGTATTCTTTACGGCCCTGGTGACCTTCTGCGTGGCTCTGTCTATTTCTGAAAATCACGAAACACTTTTGCGATCCTTCCGTTTCCCTCTTGCGCTTGCAGGGATGATTCTCACAAGACCAGAGGGGACACTCATTGCCGCTTTGATATTGCTGTGGATGGCAATTTCGAATCGAACAATTTTGCCCGTCATTCGGTGCGGCATCATTCTTACATTGTTTGTGGCGCCGGTTCTAATCGCTAAATGGCTTTATTACGGTTACTGGCTTCCGAACACATATTATGTGAAAAGCCATGCCGGCATTGCTAATTGGGGGAAAGGAAAAGGGTATGTGCTCTATGCCTACCACCGCTACAACATCGTTGTTTTAGTCCTTTTTTCATCCATAGTTCTCAGCCTTGTGCAGCGGCGATTCAAATTGATCGGGCGAGTTCTACCTTTGCTGCTGATCAGTGCAGTGTGGATTTTCACAATCATGATTTTGGGAGGGGATAACATGGTGGGACGCCGTGTCTTGCTTCCCATTTTCCCATTGCTGTATGTGGCATTGGTGACGCTTCTCAGTTTTATCCGCTTTCGTATTGCCGCTGTTTTGATTGTTGCGCTCTGCGCCTTTCTCATTCATTCCTTTTTTACTGACAGACCTGTCATAAGGCATATTGAGGGATGGCGGCGGGAGTACGTGATCCGAATGAAAGCCGGTATTTATTTGCGCGATCATTTTCCCGTACGCACTCTTGTTGCCTTGAACGCTGCCGGGATCATTCCGTTTTTTTCCGAAATGCCAACGATCGATATGCTTGGCTTAAATGATCCGTACATCGCGCATCATGGAAAACGGGATCGTAAGCTTGATTACGCTCACCAGGCCGGCGATGGCGCCTATGTTCTTTCACGCAAGCCGGATGTCATCCTTTTCGGAGGCGCCCTGGCTCGACATCCATCTCCAAAGGTTATTAGTGATAGTGAAATCTGGTCATCAAAGGAATTTCATGAGAATTATGAATTGCAAAAATGGCCGGGTATCGGCTATGCATATGTGAGGAAGACGAGAGCTCAGTAACTATTCGGCGCGCGCCTGCAACAACCAATCTTGATCCGGAGCGTATTGTTCAAGATCGGAATGGACTTCAAGTGTTAATTTTCTGAAAAGCCGGAATAGAGCAGACTTCGAAAAGTTTCCTGTTAGCTTCTGATATTCGTTGAAGTCGCTCTGATAATAATTCCGGGATTGCACAACCGATTCGGAATGTATCAGCGGAATCAGCCCGTGCTCCAGAAAGAGTTTCAATCGCAAACAACGTTCCAGCCACGAATCGACCTCATGTTCTCCGTACCATTTCGGATCATTGCAGGTAATAAAGGAACGGCTTGTTGGAAATGGAAGAATCGTAACCGTCTGATTCAGCAGACACCGGATGAACGCACCGATCGATGGCGCTGCAACCTGTTTGAATACATCGTTGCCAAAAGCCAGGGCTCGATTCTGCATTAAATGGGTGTAAAAGAATGGGTCGTAGAATCGCAGCAGGTAATCGAACGTCCGGAAAGTAACGATATGCATGGCACTGCTGCTAATGATTGGTTGTCGTTTCAACACCCAAATGCATTCCTCCAGTTCGCGTGGATCTATCGGTCTGTCCAGTACAATTACGCTTCTGTGCTCTCCCGGGTAAATTGCTTGAACGATAGAATGATAGGGGCTTAACGCCTGTGCCAGGGCTTTTGACTCTGGAGGCGGAATCTTCAGGGCCGTAGCGATTTGTGCCGGAATCGGAGACCCGGCAGGCAGGACAAATGTTTCCAGCCGCTTATCCAGTCCTGCCATTAGCGCGCATAACATCCCGGCTGGATCCTGCCCCTGTTCAAAACATCCATCTGCCTTCGCGTATCGCATAACTTTTTGGCAAATTCTCTGCAATTCCGTGACACCAATGGAATTTCTCTGAACTGTTAAGAAACGCCTCAAGAAAAAATTGAAGTAGTAGAGAAGTGCGTGATTGAAGGAATTGATAAAATTCCCGGCAGGAGTCTCCGTATCGTTCACTTGTAGAGTTCCGCTTCCCTGAAGGAGTTTCCATGAGGTCGATTCCTTGCCCCGAATTGTAAATCTTGTCCATGAGGAGATCTGTTTCGAATCGATCAAATCGATTTCACCAAGCATCGGGAAAAATCGTTTGAGATGTTCGACCCTGCGCCAGAAGGCAGTCGCGAAAGTAAATTCCTCTTCGGCACTCTTTCCGGGTTCGAACAACACTGTCAGATCGATGTCACTAATTCCCGGCACCCAATCGCTGTCCAGGAGTCCATGGCGTAAGTAAACTCGCTGAATTCGCGGAAAGTCTTTGGAGATTTGTAAGAAAGCGCGTATACATGCGTAATAGGGCAACCGGTTCAGAGACGAGAACGGCCAAACGTGATTTGTTTTCAGAACTACGCTTCTAATAAAATCTTTCATACACAGAATCAGGCTAGAACTCGTATCCCGTTGTTCGAAAAGTATATTGCATGATTCTTGAAATAATATAAATTGTTCGATTGCAGAGCTCGAACATTGAAAGTTGTCATTTCGAATTTTTCTAAACCGGTAGAGAAGTCACTCGATTTCAAATCATATTGGGCGAAGCATCAAATGCCGCCTAAACGGACGAGAGTCTCACTCTTCGATCAAGCGGTGGATTGGGGATTTCATCTTTACTCTCTTGGTGTCTACATGCTGGATCAGCAAATCGCGCAGGATGTCGAATTCTGGGACTATTCTGAAACAAGATCCACAATTTATCATTCGAATGGAATTCTCAGAGTGTCATTTTTCAATCAAGCCGACATTCTGGCTTACCTCGAACGGTATGGTTACCCCGATATCATGATCAATCATGGACGGTTTGGGCAGACGATCCTTCCCCATCTCGAGGGAAAGTGCTTTCGAGTTCATGTTCCCGTCTTGTGCGCGACCGATTACCGTCAGGGAAAAGTAAATGCGGAATGCTTCCTGGTGGATGCTGAAGAGGAACTGAATGATTTCTCCGCGCTATACATTCCGGTCGTAAATACCAGGAAAATATTTCCTGTGAATTGCGAAAAGAAAAGGGATTTCATCTATCTCGCGAGTCAGTTCAAAAGCAAAAGGCACGATCTGATCATTCGAGCTGCCCGCGGGACGGAGCTCACGGGCCATTTCCATCCTGTGGATGGATCGTTGCTGGATTTGAGCGGCACAAACATTACCACGTCTCACTTTAATGCTGTTAATGTATTAGATTTGCTGAGAACATCCAGAATGGCCATTTACCCGGGCGATAACACCTCGAATCCTGCTGCGATGTGGGAGTGTGTTGCTGCCGGTCTGCCCATTGTTGTGAACGAAAAGATACGCGGTGGGAAGCACCTGATCATCCCTGGAGTGACGGGAGAATTCGCAGGAGAAGAAAATTTTTGCGATGTCATCCGGCACGTACTGCAGAATCTGGGATCCTACCGTCCACGGGAATACTTCGAAGAGCACTGGGATACGGTTTCCATTCTGGAAAACTATCTCTCTTTTTTCCACAAGATGGGATTCAGGAAATGTTCATAGTCGGCGGGCCACCTTTCAGCGGCACGACCCTCCTGGCGCTCTTGCTGAATCAAGGGAACCTTGTTTGTCTGGATGAACCCGATTTTCATAATCCTCAACAGAGTCATCGTGGAATACCTTTCTTAAAAAAACTATTTCCAGACAGGACTTTCCCCGAAGATCCTCAAAAACCGTTGTCCGATGAAGAAACTTTTTCGCTGGTCCAGGAATGCGAAAAAGCTCTAAGCCCGATCAATCTTGGGATCAAAACCTGCAATGACGTTTTTATCGGTCACGCAAAAATCTACAAGAAGTTAAAATGCCCGGTCATCGCGATCATTCGAGACATTCGCGATGCTCTGGTCACTCCGTTGCCCGAATGGCTTACGGAAACGAAAATGATTAGCCTGTACCAAATGATCTGGGAAAATTCATCGATGTTCGATCTTCTGATTCGCTACGAAGACCTGGTCCGATATCCGGACAAAACGATGGGGCAAATCTCGGGTGTTTTGAATTCGCCTCTGGAAGTTCGCGAGGGATGGGATCCAAGCATGGTTCATCCTCCTATGCTTAAGCTGGAGCGACATGATCAGTTGAAAAGTGGGGCTATCTCCAAAGACAGAGTTGGAATCTGGAAGAACTGCGAAAAATCTTTTCTGGAAGAAACCCACAATACTGCACACAGAATGGGTTACCAATAATCGATCCCGGCAATTGTTATTGAAAATATCCGAGAGCTCTCAGTTTTTCTCTCGCTTCTTCCCCGGAGTCTTCGATTCTTTTGCCACGCTGAGGCACGGAATAATAGCTCTTTCTCTGGTGGTTAAGCCAATCGAAGAGTGAACGCTGTTGCCGGTCAATTTCTTTCCGGTACTTTCGCTTCTGTTTTTGCGCCAAATTTGTCTTTTCTTTCTGATCGCTTGCCAGATCATAGAATTCCTTCGAAGGTCTTCCGTATCGTTTGATAAATTGTTCAAGCATGTTTCTATTGGAAGTGGGCGAAGAAAATGTTTCATCGATTTGTTGGATTAGTTTCCTGGTATCGGTTCTTACTGCGTATTGAGTCCTTTCAAAAACGAAGTAGAGAGTTCTATTGTCGAGCACCGTAGATCCGCTCATCACCGGCAGTAGGCTTTGTCCATCCAGTTGTCTTGCGCTCTTGAGGCCTAAGAGATCTAGAATTGTGGGCATGATATCCAGGATACTGGCCTGTCCGGAAAATGTGGTCCCGCGCGGAAAATCTGCTGAAGCCGGAAATTTGATGATTAGAGGAACGCGGATTAGCTCTTCATAAGGGGTCGATGAATGTCCTTTTATGCCGTGTTCAAAAAATGCTTCTCCATGATCTGAGGTGACTATGATCAGAGTCTCATCGTAAAGGCCCAGATTCTTCAGCTTTGAAATGAATCGTCCGATGTAGTCGTCCGTGAAGGCGATCTCCCCATCATAAAGCGCGATGATATGTTCCAGATCTCTCGGGTCCATTCGTTTCGTCACTGCCGGATTCAGTTGATAGCCGCGGCCATCTATAGAGCCCTTGTAATCCGGATCAAAAAGCGTGTCGTAGGGAGGTGGAGCGATATAGTCGTAATGAACGTCAAAGTAATGGAGAAAAAGGAAAAACTCTTTTTGCGGACGTTCATTCAGCCAGCGCTCAATCAGAACATTCAATTTTTGCGAAGTGGCAGCCACCTCGGCATTCCCCTCGTCCGTGTCGATGCTGAAGTCGTCGTAGAGAGAGAAGCCTTGATCGAAGCCGTAGTACGAATTCACATACCTTCCTGAAACGAAGCCTGCAGTTTCGAATCCGTTGTGTTTGAGAATTTCTGCAATCGATAAATGGTCTTCACTCAAAAAATCTTCATAAGTGACAACTCCAATTGCTTCAGGATACAGAGAGGTCAGCATGGACATGTGGGCTGGAAGGGTCCACGTTGTCACACTAAAAGCATCTTTGAAAAGGACGCCATCTTTAGCAAGGTTGTCGATATTGGGACTGGTGTTCCGTCTATAACCGTAAGATCTAAGATGATCAGGACGAAGACAATCAATGGAAATCAGGACGACGTTTGTTCGCTTGGAAGGAGGCTTTGTTTTTGATTCCCGAACGTTGGGGGAAGAAGCAGACAAGGGTTTGATGACAGTTCCAGCCCGGGAAAAATTTGCAATCATTGCAAGAACAAAACAGAGTCCCGCAAGGATGGGAAGCAACAAGGCGATATTCGTCCACCGGTTCGAAAAATGAATTCCAGACGGTAGGGAAATGAAGCGCATCGGAAGTAGCACCAGAAACAAGATAGCCACCAGGAGACCGGTTACAAAATTAAACACTGGAAAGGAATCATTCACCTCAGTTGGAATCAGCGCTGAAAAAAGATTGAAAGAGACGCCAAAGCAAAAAGCGATGCAGAAGTAAAAACCGA
>JBKKAT010000573.1:0-3827 GCA_046714535.1 Acidobacteriota bacterium
GGTTCTAACGCGAAAACATTAAGGAGAAATTTTATGACCAAAGAAACACAAATTCTTGAACATGGAAAAGAAGAACTAAACAAATTGCATTTCTCAACCGCCGAAAGGGATTTTCAAAGTGCGCTAAAAGCTAATCCCCGTTCGGTTGATGCCTCTGTCGGTCTTGCGCGGATTCGGATGTTGAAAAACGAGACCAAAGAAGCGGAGCGCCTTGTGGACGAAGCATTGAAAGTTGATCCGCAGAATGCGCAGGGTCTGGTTTTGAAAGGCGTAGCAAGTATGCAAAAAAAGGATTGGAAAAAAGCGGTTTTCTTCTTTGATAAAGCGCGCTATGCAGATCCGAATCTGGAAGCGGCTTACACAAACCTCGCCAAGAGCTATCGGAAGCTGGGCGATTTCAAAGCTGCAGAAGAAGCAGCAAGAAAAGCGATCCGGCTGAATCCGGAAAGTTATCAGGCTCACGCTGAAATGAGCATCGTGTGCATAAAGACAAACAGAATGAAGGCGGGAATCGAAGAGATGATCGAGGCAATTCGCATCAATCCCCTCTTCTTGCGTGGTTACGTGATGCTGGGGCGTCTGTATCAGGTAGCAGGTAAAATCAACCTGTCGATCGCGCTTCACCAAAAAGGACTGAAACACAATCCTCTTGCGTTTCGTCTGCGTGAAGAACTGGCAGGAGCTTACTCTTTTCTCGGAGAGTTCCAAAAGGCGTACAGGCAGGCTGTTTTCATTGCGCTTCAACGCGGGAAAGATTCGGACTGGGTTCGAGTAGGCAATTGTGCTCTCGCGATCGGCCAGTTTGAGAAAGCGGAAAAGGCTTTCGAGAAAGCGCTGCAAGCAAATCCCGCAAATTGGGAAGCCCATTACAATCTTGGTGAATTGTATTTCGCTGCCAAACTATACAAAAAGGCAAGAGAGAAATACCTTACGGCGATCGAAAAAGATGGAAAGAGTTACAAACCACTAAACGGAATGGGGTTGCTGCTGTTGATGTCGGAACGGAACTCTGCCGAAGCTGAAAAATACCTTTTGCGCGCGTTGGAACTCTCTCCACAGCAGAAAGAGCCGCTCTTGAACATGGCGCTCGCGTTAGCAGGACGCAAAGCATATCCGGAAGCTGAAGAGTATGCCAGGGCCGCTCTCCAGGCTTCGACAAGAGGAGACCGAATCTTTGAACAGGCGGAACAATTGATCAGTTGGATCCGGAACCAGAAAAAATAAGCCGTTTTGCAGAACCACGCGAACGATGTTGCCTGTTGATGGCGTTGTGTGCTCGATTGTTTGATCGCCCGGTTTGAGCAACGATTCCGCCGGGCTTAAGAAGCTATTATTAACAGCTTTTCAATGGAGATTTAATCTTTCTGCAAATTCGGCTTCCTAAGATAGGGTTGTGGTAGTCAAAGAAAGAGTTCTCCTGATCGAGCGTAAGAATCTCGTTCCACTTTTCCACAAAGTGATTTCCAGCAATACTTTCGAGATCAATCCTGTGCTGGACAAAATCATGCATGTGGTCAAGCAACTTCCCTTTTCGCAGGAACAAGAAGAGGACATTCGCTTAGCTGTATACGAAGCGCTGGCGAATGCCATGATTCACGGTAATGGGAGTGATCCGCAAAAGGATGTTGCTGTGGCGTGCTTCTTTGAGCACAACAATTCCAAAGATGTTGTGATCGTTATTCGGGACGAAGGTAACGGGTTTGATCCGGATGCCATTCCGGATCCACGGTCCGGCAAGGGCCTCTATCTCTCGCACGGTCGCGGCATCTATTTAATGCGCCGCCTGGTTGATGAAGTGGCATACTTCGACGGTGGCTGTGAAGTCCAACTGCGCAAACATTCCTACTTCTAATCACGTGACTAGTGTCCTGTAACCCAAACGGGTCCCTATCTACTTTGGATTAACCGGTGTACTTGTTTTGCGTCGACTGCACACTTTAGAACAGAAAGGGCTTCGGCGTATGCGGATAAGATATGTGATATGTCCTTGTATTTATGGGAAGCAGAGAGGTTATGGAAACCGTTCCATAACACTCCACGGCGTAATAGTTCCAGTTGCACCAACGTTTTCATCTCCGTTGTGTCCGCCACCGATGCATCAAACGCAATCATCGTTCGATAACTAAGTCCTATGCAACGCGTGTAGGGAATATCTAACTCATGAGCGATGCGGTTGTATCCATCCAGTAAAGCACGATTCCAGTGAGCAATGTGTTGCGGAATGTCACGCTTACACAACTCATTTAGCGTCGCTTCAGCAGCTGCCATGGGAAGAACGTCACCACTAAATGCGTGACAGGAAAATGTATCCTTTTCCATAAATCGCATGACCGAGCGGCGACCCGCTAAAGCCGATAGCATCATCCCGTTTGCTATTGCATTGGAGAAGCAGACTACATCCGCAATTACACCAAAGTAAGCTTGTGCGCCACCCAGAGCGATCCGGAATCCAGTCCAGAACTCATCAAATATTAGCAGTGATCCGTTTTTTGCACAGAGTTCTCGCGCGTGCTGCAGAAAATCATCATGGGGATTTTCGTATTGAACCGGTTCAAGAATCACGCACGCCACAGACTCATCGAGCAATTTTTCCAGGGATTGGATATCGTTGAATGAAAAAGTGGAAACGCATCCGCTGCACCGTACACTCCCGGGACTATACCAGTGATGTGAATGATCACTGCAGCACAATATTTTTGGGCGTCCTGTCGCCGCCTGCGCAAGACGGACCGTTGCAGTTCTTACATCGACATCGCTTTTGCCGAACCAGACTGCTTCTGCTCCAGGCACAAGATCCCGAATGATTTCTGCAACTTCTAATTCCAACGGATGCATCAAAGAAAAGTGAATTCCGTGTCGCAATTGTTCCTCAATCGCCTGATCAACGACATCGTAACCATAACCGAGGGTGATCTGGCCATTTCCCATGATCAAATCAATGTATTCATTTCCATCAGGATCCCAAACATGGCAACCTTTGCCACGGTCAAGGTATTTCGGAAGCTGGTCCAGAGCGACATCCTCAGCCATTCGTGATCGGGCAGGCAATAGATCGCGCGCACGTAAAAAAAGTTCGTTGGATGTCTTCTGAACGGGAAGAGTCTGGAAATGCATCTCTATTTTCTTGAGCTACTGTATGAACCACAGAAACTATACACAATCGAGTTTTCTCTTCTATTACATCGCTATTTCGAGCCGGTAACGATTCGCTGCAGACTACAATGGGGACAGGCGGCGACAGGATTAAGTTTACAGAACAGCAACTCAGGTTTAATTTGCTTTTCAGTTAAAAGTGTTATGATCGCCATAATCCCAATCTTTTTGCCACCACTGTGCGTCCATGTCTTTTATGGAAGGAGGAACTCGATGAAAAGGGCAGCAAGAAAGACATTAAAAACAGGTATCCTGCTGACTGATGAAGATCTGACAAACACCGTCCAGCAGCTGGGCAATTGGAAAGTTGAAGAAGGAAAGTTGCAGCGGCAATATTCGTTTGGGTCTTTTCCCCAGGCGTTTGCATTTCTCGCTGGCGCGGCACTTATATCAGAATCGATGAATCACACGATCGAATGGTATAACATGGACAAATTTGTTGCCGTAAAACTGCACACCGCAGCTCTGGGCGGCGTCAGCACAATTGATATCCTGATGGCGAAAAAACTCGATGAACTGAAATAACAAACTGGATTCCCATTCTGGGAATTCCCGCGAGTAACTAGTGTCCTGTAACACACCAGGCCAGTCATATGCTGAAGACGATTCGTACTTAGCCTGGACGGATCAGTATTGCTTGAGCATCGGCAAGGCTATGATGGCAAAAGGAAGAG
>JBKKAT010000574.1:0-4229 GCA_046714535.1 Acidobacteriota bacterium
AATACGGCCATGGCGTCCTCGACCTGACCCGACCCCAACTATTGGAGGCGTTTGAAAGCAGCTATCCTCGCTCGTTCCACGAAGGTTTTGGCGACATTTCCGCAGCAGCCATCACCGGTAATTCAAAAATCGGTGAATTCGGACTTCGCTTCAAACAGACAAAGCAATTCATCGGTCGTGATCTGGAAAATGATAACCGTTACCCACAAGATGTGATTGATCCGCAGCTTAAAAAAACTGAAATTCATCACGCGGGATTAATTATAGGCGGTGCATGGTGGGACCTCCAAAAAACAATCGGACGCGAAAACGCGCAGCGAATCCTTTTCAAAGCCTTGCCTTTGCTTCCCAAGGAAATGAATTTCTTTGATGTTCGCGATTCGATGCTGGTAACTGATTCGGTCATCCATCAGGGTCTTCACCAACAAGCTATCCAGAATGCATTTTCCGAACACGGAATCACAGGTACTGATCCCGGCCAAACAGGACGTTTGAGAATCACTGATTTGAAAACGGCGCTGTACAGGATCGACACAGGCAGAATCAGCCTGAAGCAACAATTTCAACCAGGGGACCTGATTGTTGTCCTGGCTGAATACGAAGCGGAAAATGTCACACCTGGCTACAACATGATTCCTGAGTGGATTGAAATATCAGGTCCTTCGTCTCACGAGCTTGTGGCATTTGCCTTCGCAGACGAAGTAGTGAAGGGACGCCACCGTGGTCTTAGAGGCGCATTACAACTTGTTCTGGAAACGGATCTTGTATCCACAAAAGGACGAAATAAAATCATCACGCGTTCCAGACTTGGTGGGACCAGCCACATAGGCGCAAAACGGTCCGTCAGCTTCACAATGAATTAATGTTTGAACCGCAAAAGGAGTGGCGATGAAGCGCTTGAGTGTACTCTTTCTTCTATTCTTGTTCGATCAAATTTGTTTTGCAAAAGCGCCTGTAGAACCGGATGTTGTAGATTTGTTGAGTGGATTCAGAGCGGTACGAGTTGTAAACGACATTTCTTATTGCGCAACGGAAGGTGGGCTTCGGATCTATGATGTCAAAGATCGAACGAACCCCCGTGTTCTATCCGACATCATCGTTAGCGAAAGCTCAAACGTTGCGATGGAGATCGCCGGCTCCTATCTGTATATGCTTTCCGGCTACATTTATCTGGAAAAGCCTTACATCACGGTTGTCGACATCAAAGACCCCGCCCAACCTGAGATTATTTCAAGATACACGGACCTGGAGGAAGCTCAGGTTACCGATCTTTTGATTCATGATCGCTTGTTGCTGGTGGCAAACGGTGAAAACATCGACTTTCTCGATACTACGGAGCCGGCACATCTCAAAAGAGTTTCGCGCATCACAATAACTTCTCAAGAAGGAAGCGTCCGCGGGATGGCCGTTTACGATAAAACTCTATTCGCGGTGTGGCTGAATCTGTCGGATAGCGCGTTGGATGCCGTTGATATTTCAGACATCAACCAGCCGAAAAAACTTGTCACCTACTACTACCCGAGATTCAATGGATTCTCGCGGCCAACGGGCGGCTTGACCCTATCCGGATCTACACTGTACGTTGCGGTTCCCACATTGGGTCTGTTGATCTTTGATGCGAAAACCCCGAAGTATCTTGTGCCGGTTACAAGCATGGAAGGAGAGGTATTTTACGGCGTAGATGCTGTGCACTCGGAAGGAAATCTTCTCTTTTTGGACCTGTACAATTTCGGACTGAACGATATTGGCATTTTTGATCTTTCCAATCCCGCGTCACCTTCCTTGATCATCCAGACCACACTCTCCGCTACCGTTAGCGGAATGGATTACGATGCGAACCGCCGCGAAGCTTACATCGGAATTTATCCTGCCGCCGGTTATGGAATGGGTATTTTTCAATTAACGCAATCCGGTGCTCTGGATTTGCTGAGCCAGCATAGCGTTCCTGGACCTCGCGATGTTGCCGTTTCAAAGGGGCGAGTGTTCCTGACTGCTTCCGACAGCCTGATTGCCGGAAAGATCATCAATGGGAAATTACAGGTCCTCAGCAGCCTTCCTGTTTCGGGTGAAACTGGTCCGATGAAAGTCGAACGCAAAAGGGCTTACATCATAACCTCTGACGATTCGAGCCGGAGCTTTCTGAATACTGTGGATATCAGCAATCCCGCAGAAATGAAAAACCTGGGCAAATTTCGATTGAGTGATGTCCCCGCATATCTTGCTCAAGACACTTTTGATGTGGAGGGAACTCGTCTCTATCTTGCCGGCAGCAAAGGGTTGAGCATTTTGGATGGATCGGATTCCGATCGAAAGCAACTCATCGGATTTTTTCCTATCGAAGAAAGTCTTGGCACAGGCGTTGTGGATGTTGAAGAAGGCATCGCGTATGTAGGAACTCTTCATCCGATAGGTACTGGCATCGAGACCCGTGTTACTTTGGATCTGCGCGTGATTGATGTAAGGAACCCGCGTGCACCGGAGTTGATCGCGAAACAAGCAGTGGCCTTTGCTACTGTTGCTACGGACATTGCTGTGAAGGATGGATATGCATACCTGCTCTTCGCAGGTTTCGGGTTCGGAGGATTTCTTCCAGTAGGAGATGGGCGGCTCGCCGTTGTCGATGTTCGGACATCCAGTCCGGAAGTTTTGTTTTCCGGTTACACACGAAAGGGCGGTAAAGGTTATGCCGAAGAAATTGCGATAGAGGGAGACACAGCGTTCATCGCAGATGGGTTGGAAGGAGTGACAGTCCTCTCTTTAGCGGACAAATCGAAACCAAAGATACTGGCAACACTCGGTGGACCAGGACATGCGCGAGCAGTCTCAATCGATCAGGAGGGCCGAATTCACGTTGCAGACAGCATCAGTTACCTTGTTTATCAGTGGCCGTGAACAACCACTAAGAGATGAGACTTCCCCAATTTTCGTTGATGTGTTTTGCCGTTCGAAGCGCGAGTGCATTGATAGTAAAAGTTGGATTCACTGCGCCTGAGGTGGGAAAGATCCCGGACCCCGCGAGGAACAGATTTACATGGTCGTGACATCCGCCATAACTGTTCGTGACAGAATTGCGGGCATCGGAACCCATGATCGTGCCTCCCATAACATGCATCGAAACGCGCATACCACTCCATGGTTCCGTCGCGCCTGCTGCCTGAAAGACTTTTAGTCCCTGCTTTACGCCTTCTTCATAACAACGGATATCGTCCGCGCCCAGACTGTGACTAATCCGGGCGAGGGGCATTCCATATTTGTCCTTCTTATCTATTAGTTTCATTTGGCTTTCAGCGACAGGAAGATTCTCACCGATAAAAGTCATCGTGCCGAGATACTTGGTCGCCTTTCGAAAAAATTCGTGGAGCGCAGCGCCGAAAAGATCCGGACGGGCATTTGCAATTCCTAACAAGTCATTTGGCTTTAGCGCATTTCCGATCAGCCACTGGGAACTACCGAGATAGCCTTTCTTTGGATTTTTTTCGTAATTTTCCTGGCAAAGAAGCTGACCGCCTGTGACTCCAAGAAAATTTTGTGTGTCTTCCTTAAACATTCCCCAGATGTTCGTGGCCGTATGCGCCATAAAATATTTGCCTACCAATCCGCTGGAATTCGCCAGCCCTTTCGTCGCAGAATTCAGCAAGATGCGTGGATTTTGCAACGCAAATGCAGCAAGTATAACAATGCCCGCTTCCTGAGTGTGACGCTCCCCTTTCTCATTGAAGTATTCCACTCCGGTCACGCGCTTGCCATTCGGCGCAGTCAATACACGGGTAACGTAACTATGATGAAGAATCTGCGCACCCGCTTTCAGCGCCTGGTCCAGATAAACAGCGAGCGGATTTCCTAAAGCGCCAGTGGGACATCCTGCATCACACCAGGCGTCATAAATACAGTTCGGACGACCGTTGTATTCAACCGAATTGATGGCCATCGGCAGCGGAGAAGTTCGAAGACCCATTTTGCGAAAACCTTCGGCGATGAGCATTCCCTGAGTAAAAACAGGAAGAGGAGGCATCGGATAAGGCTCACCGGGTGGTCTCCACACTTCTTTTTTTGCATCGCCCGATAAACCCACTTCTTTCTGAACTTGATCATAATAAGGACGAAGCTCATCGTATGACACGGGCCAATTCAGCCCGCGTCCAAAACGACTCTTCATTTCAAAATCTTCCTCATGCAGCCGGAACCAGCAAGCATAATGATGCATTGCTGATCCGCCTGTTCCCCAGCCC
>JBKKAT010000575.1:0-4625 GCA_046714535.1 Acidobacteriota bacterium
TGGAGACGGTAAAAATCGATTCGCAGTTGATGAAGCGTTGTTGCGAGAAACTCTGAGTGCTTCACAACGGCTGCTATTTCTTCTTGCAATGGGAGTAATTTCGTCTCGTTGTCGCTTCTGATTTCTGATAGAGAAGTTTCGATCTCTTTTCTGTTTTTCAAAATAGAATCGTCAACTTCCCTTCTGTCTTCCCGTATCAAACTTTCCACTTTGTTCAGAGAGATGAAAATACCCTGCAATTCAGTCTGCTGTGCTTTGGACTTTTTATCATGATTGAGGATGGTCTCTTCTAAACGAACAATATCTTGCTCCGTTTCTCCGATTCTTTCTCCCAGTGCAAGAATGTCAGAAGTCTGTTTCGACTCCAGCTCGTCCCAGCGCCGTTCTGTGATCAGAAGTTTCTGCGCCGTTCGTTCCTCCTTATGTTTCAATAAATCCAAAATCTCCAGGAGGAGTTTTCGTAGTCTTGTATCCCAGGCGGATAAGACCTGAAAAATTGCCGCATTAAATTCAACCTGCCCTCTGTAATAAACGCGCAGAAACCGAAGAACAAGTCTTTTAAAGAACTTTGCTCTCGTACCTGGCGCAAGGTAGGCCGGATTAAGACGGGCTTCAGCGGTCGAAAGGGCGGAAGTGGTATCAGGAGGATCTGCTAGTTCGCTGGAAATATGTGAATCAGAGGAGATTCGATCATATTGCCTTTCCAGCAAACGATCGGTCGCATCCTCCAACTCTGCGGCCCTGTGGAAAATATCGCTCACAATCTTATGCTTAGAAGAATTTTACGGGGATTTTCGAAAGTCAATATACCCTACGGCAAACTCTATCGTCAAGCACTGATCGACCAGGTTGAAGTTTTGTCTGGTATACTCCATTCGAATCCAACAGAATGCCGACTGTTCCATCATTTAGCATCGTTGTACCCAGGATCACCGCGCTCACTGGTGTAAGAATGCACATCACCATACAACTGAACCCTGCAATCATTTGAGAATGAAGGAGACAGGGCTAAAACGCTGGCCTTATATCGTCTTTGTTCTAAGTGTGCTAATCCTTGCCTGCAATCATGAGAAAAAAAGAGCGAACGACTTATTTACGAATCTAGAGGGGGCGGAATTTGCCTGGGATTCAGGATTGATTGATTTCGGTGTGGCGGGATTCCGCGAATACCTGATTTCGGGCTGGCAACCGGACCGGCAAGAGCAGGACGGGACAACTTCCGCTCTCTTTGACGAAACAGGCGTTATATCCTTTTTTTCGTTCAATCACCAGGATCGTAATCTTGTAATTCGATGCAAAACGGAGCCAGGTTCTTCAGAGCTTCAATCGCTGACACTAATGGTAAATGGCGTTCCACTTACCTCCTCCGCTCAGTTAACACCACACTACAAGGAATTTTCGTTCTTCATTCCAGGCGAAATGCTGGAGCGTGGATTGAATTATCTTAAGGTCACCAGCCAACCACACTTTTCGGAAGACACTACGGTCCAAAAGATTGGTGTTTCTTTTGACTATATTCGATTTGAGACTCTATCGGCGGGCCGGAAGGAAGTGCCGGAAGGTGAGAAAATCCGGAAATATACAGACAGAAGCGGAGGACAACTGATTTCTGCTCCTATGAACAGTTCTCTGTCTGTCTATGTGATGTTCCAGAAAAACCCGAATCTGGAAATTTCCTTTGAGCTGCCACCGGATACCGAAAAATCTGCAGCGGCGCGGTTTATCGTGCGCATAGAAACTGACGATGGTTTGCTACAAGAAACTTATCATGTTCTGGAAAAAAAAAGCTGGGGCAATTCCGTTCACGCAATTCATTACAAACGGGATTCCAATTTCAAGCAAGTTGCGCGGATTTCAATGACTACGACAACGGTCCAGGGAAAGGTTGCCCCGAAACGGGTTTATTGGCGAAACGCTCTTCTATCGGGAAAGCAATCCGAACCTGCTCCTCCTGCAGCAATCAAGAAAGTTCGTTCCTCGCTTGCAAAAAAAACGAATGTCATTATTTATCTGATTGATGCTTTGCGGCCGGATTATCTGGAGCCTTACGGGTATGCCAAGCCGGTTTCTCCGCGAATCCAGGAATTTTCGAAAGACTCTGTATTGTTTGAAAATGCGTACGCTGTTGTTTCCTGGACCCGGGCTTCAGTGGGAACGATTCTTAGCGGTCTCTATCCCTCCTCCCATCTTGTGGAAGATCGGCGCGATTCTTTACCACAATACATCCCGATTCTTCCAGAACAACTCAAACTTCATGGTTATCAAACCTATTCCATTGTGACCAATGGCAATCTCAGTTCCGCCATGAATTTTGCGAGAGGATACGACAGTTATACTCACTTGCGAGAGAACGCTCGAACCCGGGAAGTCCACGTTCAATCGGATGCCTTATTTCATCATCTGCAAGAATTTGCAACAAATCCAGGATTTCGGGAACCCGCATTTCTCTACATTCATGCGATAGATCCTCACGATCCTTTTACACCCGGCCCATCTTTTGAAACCTACCGTCCAGAATGTGATTACAGCGATGTCAAGATATACCGGCCGAGTATCAGGCACCATGGCTCCGATGTTTATCGGGATGATCTTACAGTCAGTTGCGTTCGTTCCTTGTATGAAGCGGAAGTGAGAAAAAGCGATCATTATTTCGGGCTCTTCATAGATCTGTTAAAGAAACACGGACTTTACGAGAACTCATTGATTCTACTAACCGCCGATCATGGTGAATCTCTTTACGAGCATAAGATTTGGGGTCATGGCCAGTCTGCTTTCGAATCGGAACTAAAAGTTCCTCTATTGATTCGCTTTCCGCGAGGACAATTTGCAGGGAAACGTTCTTCGTTGCTCGTGGCACATACCGATTTGTTTCCGACAATTTTAACTTATTTGGGAATTGCGCAGCCGCGTGGAATTCAGGGTCAGAGTATTTTATCTGACCTGGAAAATCATTTGGATTCCGATCGCCCGGTCTTCAGCGAACTGACTTTGGACAACCGGGAGTGGAAATCGGTTCGATATGGCCGGTATAAACTAATTGAAACGTGGCAGCGCAACGTCAAATACTATGCGCTGTTTGACATCCCATCCGATCCAGGCGAGTCTTTCAACCTGAGGACTCAGCAGCCGGTACTTTTCGGATTCATGAAGCAGCTTTTGAACGAATGGACCGCCAGTCAACAAAAACGGAAATCATTACTGCAAAAACCGAAACAAGGAATTTTCGATAAAGAAACGGAAGACGCTCTGAAAGCATTGGGCTATCTTCAATGAGCACAGAAGACGCAAGTCAGCATCGGGGTTGAGTGTTACAATCTTGCGTCACGATTTTTGCTGACGCGTTTACACCTTGCCGTCCCAGGAATCTGATGCTCTCTTTTTGCCAATAAGAATTTTTGCGGGGAATTTGCGAAGTCAATAGAACCGTAGTACGCGAAACTCTATCTTCAAGAGCCGATCCACGAACGTGAAATCCCGTCTGATATACTGCACTCGAACTGGTAGCGACGGGTATGTCACCGCTCGTTAGGGCGACTACAAGGATCGCTCCTACCAGCTTAAATGTAGAGTGTTCAATAGAATGCCGATTGCGCCATTGTTTAGCATCGTTGTAGCCACGTACGAAAGGCATCATAAACTCACACAGCTTCTAAGAAGATTGCAGAGACAAACCTTCCGTCAATTCGAAGTCATTATCGTTGACCAGAGCACACAAAAATGGACGGCTCAAACCGATTTTGAAGAACTGAACGTGCGCTACATCCACAGCACTACCAATGGTGCCGTGGTTGCCCGCAATACGGGAGTTCTCTGTGCACGAGGCCAAGTATTGGCGTTTACGGATGATGATTGCCTCCCGGATTTGGACTGGCTGGAAAAAGCCCGTGGATATTTTCACGATTCCCGGAACGTTGGTGTGGAGGGTTTGATCCACTCACAGGGATGGAACAATCCGCAGTTCCGGGCCATTTCCAATGTTCATTTTGAAGGACTGGGATTCATGTGCGCGAACTTATTTTTACGTCGCGAGGTTTTTGAAAAGATTGGAGGATTCGATGTCCGCTTTGATCATCCCCATTTTCGGGAAGATACGGATTTAGGCTGGCGTGCGCTGGCACTTGGGAATATTCCGTTCGGAGAGGATGTGCGCGTATTTCATCCGGCCCACAGCCGAAGTCTTGAACGCGAGAGCGCCCGGGAGCGGGTGCACTTCTTCGAAAAAGATGCCCTCTTAATGGCGAAACACCCGCAGCGCTACAAATGCCTCTTTTTAACAGAAGCGCATTTCGTAAAAACTGAAGGTTTTCCAGAACACTTTTTGCGTGGTGCAGAAAAATACGGATTAGAAGTAGACAGTTTCTACATGCCTTTTCTTCAGTTAAAAGATAATTTAAAAGCCGCAGTCCAGCAGCTACAGCTTAGCGCCGAATTTGAACCGGAAATGAGGGAGCTGAAAACTTATCTGGGAGAAACGACAATCCTTCCCGTCAAAGTAACGAATAAATCCAAAATACCTTTCTTCTACGGAGGGGCTCCGATCGGATTTTCATACCACCTCATTACCACGGATTACATAGAATTGCCGCGGGATAATGAGCGCGTATATTTTCAACCACCTTTGGAAC
>JBKKAT010000576.1:0-3113 GCA_046714535.1 Acidobacteriota bacterium
TCATAAGGGGGAGGAACCGCATGAACAGCAGCGATGCTGAAGTACCCCCTCCTTATGAAGGAGGGGGTAGGGGGAGGTTGGAATACCTCACTAAATGTGATGTTCACGATTTCTGATGAAACCGTAAAAAACCGCATAATCACGAGCCTCCCAAAGCACAACCGGAAAAACTAATGCAACATCTGGGTAAAGTCGGCGGTCATCACTTCATCAATCCTTTGCGATCGAACAGTATAAGCGGATCGATCCTTTCTATACCCTCAATTTGATCGAAATGAGAATCGGTTGAAATGATCTTTTTGATGTCCGCGAGTATCATTACTGCAACATGCAATATGTCACGCGGCGGAATCCCTTTGGTTCCATAGCTGCCGAAAAGATCAATTGCCAGATGCAGGTGCTCCGTGGAAATTGGTAGAACATCTTCTATGATGATCAACAATTCGCGTGAGATGGTGACGGCCAATTCATATCTTCGGATCGCAGCGTACCGGTATAAAACTTCCTGAATTGTTTCTGTGTCGATGACCGCCTGAAGCCTATTGTCGCCGATTTCCTGCATAATCCATGTGCAGGGCTCTTTGTATTTATGTGCTTTGCCTGCAGCATACATAGGCACATTCACGTCAAGCATCAGCTTTTCGAGAGTCAACGCTTTCGTGCCCCTTTTTGAATCTCCTTTTCCATCTGGGTCCAGTCTGAAACAGGCGCCTCCAGCGAAGTGAGTCGTTTCACGGCCATTCGTCGTTGTTCCAACGAAATGCGTTGGAAATACACCCGGTCTATGGCCTCCCGGAGCAGCACACTGACAGGCTTTCCCGTCTTCCTGGAGAGCTTCTCGAGAGCTCGCAATTGTTCCTCGCTGATCATTGTTTGAACCCGTTCCGTATAAGTAGCCATTTATACTATTTCCATACTATGCTAGATAGTATCTACGATACTCCCAGCAGACTCACTTTGTCAACCCGAGCCACGCATCCAGGGTCGCACGGTAGAGCGAGCGTTCGAAATAATTTCCTTCGGGAGAAAGCTGATCGTAGCCTTTCTCCAGGAGTATTCTCATCAACGGCCTGAGTTGCTGACCATAGTGTTCCATACTCGCCTCAGGATGGATCCCCGGCCAGGAATAACAGGAAACGACAGTTCTTCTGTTTTTTGACGTCACGGAAGCCGGCACTGATTTCTCCCAGTTTGGATCTTCGGGATGTAAAACATATTGATCCAGATTTCCCTGAGGTATCCCTTCTATTCCCCGCACGACAGGAGGCGAAATATCAACGGTATAAGGGTCGACTGAAAGATCGACGATGAGTGCATGTTCCGGAAGCCACGCGATCCAGTCGTTCGGAACGACCGGCAAGGATGGATTGAGGCGTTGCGATGCGTCCACAAGAATGTCCGTCTGCCGAAACAGATTTTCCATGATTGCGGCCTGGTATGTTATGTTGCGTCCAACAGTCACAGCGATCGCTCCAGCGCCTCGCTTTTTAATATGGAGACGATTCCGTTCAACGTTTCCAAGTTTTGTCGCAGCATCCACTGCATGCTTTCCAATCATGCCGGTGCCGAGGATCAACACGCGGACCGGCTGACCATCCGGGCGTTTGAGATAAGGCCATCGTTCCTCCAAAAGACTGAATGCTGTTTCCAACCCGTTCCAGGCCACTGCCTTCATATTCTCCACCAGCCTCACGTTATTATCGTTGACGATACCATCCAGAGAGATCGCCTTGACTCCATGCTTCTTCAGCCGTTCAACCCGTTTGGGACGCGTAGGGTAATGAAGCATGGAGACAAGACATGTTCCGGGCCGCATCATTTCAAATTCATCGGGTTCCGGTGCGCGCAACATTACGACTATATCTTTCTGAAATGCTTCCCGCCGGTTGCAGGAAAGGACAGATGGATTATTAAGTTGATAGTCGGAAAACGTTAAGCCGGAGCGCGATCCATAACCTGTCTCAATAAAAACTGTTGCTCCGAGTCCGGTTAGAAATTGTATGAACTGAGGCAAGAACACTCTTTTTTCCCCTTCTTCTTTTTTCATACGCGGAAAGCCAATCGTTGTGGTCATAATCGCCCCGGACTGGAAAGTCGCGAAAGTTGAGCTCTAACAATTGCTCTTTCGAAGAACCTTCCGCCCTGCTTTATGTTCTGAATTCCGCCTTTCGTGATGAGCGTCCGCAAAATCGGCTGGAGTTGTTTTCCGTAAACTTCCATGCACTCCCGTGGATAAATTCCTGGCCAGGAATAACAGGAAACAGCGTGGCGGCGATGATTCTTTCGAACGCAATCCGGCAAACGGTCAAATGCCGGATCTTCCGGAGTGAAAATGTGTTGATCCAGGTCGCCATGAGGAATTCCTTCAATGCCCTTCGTTTTGATCGGATCGCAAGAGCAATCGTAAGGATCGCCACTCAAATCGAGCATCACGGCATGTGTTGGCAAATCACCAATCCAATCGTTGGGAATGACCGGTTTGCTTACATCCAGCCTTTGTGTTGCATCAACAAGAATATCGATGTGATTCAAGATCCGGCGCACGATATCCGCCCGCCCCGTCACGTCATAATCTAGAACGGTCAGCACAATTCCCGGTACGCCTGCCCTTGCCATCCTGTGATGCAGATTCACATCTCCATAACGCACAGCGGCCCGCATTGCATGACTTGCCACCGCCCCGGCGCCCAGCAACATAACTGCGATCGGAGCACGATCCGGACTCTCAAACTCCGATCGGGGATAGATGCCTTGAAGAACACGAAATGCAGAGTGCATCCCGTTCCATCCCACAGCACGCAGATTTTCAATCAGCCGTCTTCCGTTGTCATCCGTTATAGAATCCAGTGAAATTGCTTCCAGATCCAACGATCGCAGCAGACCGACTCGCTCCGGACGAGTCGGATAATGAAGCATGGAGATCAAACAAGCGCCGGGCTGCATCCAGGAAATCTCCTCTTCCTCAGGACAGCGCAACACGACAACATAATCCTGCCGGTAAGCCTCCTGATGCGACACAAATTCCACCGCAGGGACGGCTTCACTATATTCCTTTTCCCCCAGCCCCATACCCGAACCATATCCGGACTCTAATACAATAGAAGCTCCCAGCT
>JBKKAT010000577.1:0-8112 GCA_046714535.1 Acidobacteriota bacterium
AATCCAGCTTTTTTTATAATTACTTTATAACAAGCTAAATAAATCACCGCCGGCTACAGCCGTAATAACGGGGAGGCAGGTTTTAGCCGGCCTCTTCTTGAGCGCGGGCTAAAGCCAGGCTAAAGCCGGCGTTCTCTACGCATGGTAAGATAGTTCTCATCCATGATCGGCTTCGACTTAAACCGCATTTTCGAATTCATGCTCGGTTTTCGAGAAAATGTTTCTGACTTGAATTTTTCAGTCGGTCGTTCTCCGCAGATTGAGGTGGACGGCTCCTTGCTTCCTGTTCCGATCAAAGGAATGGAGAAACTCAGCCCATTTCAAACCGAGATCATAGCGCTCACTTTGATGGGTCACGACAAAGAAATCATCCGAAAGCTGATCACAAGCGGGTCCACCGATCTTTCTTATGCATTGCCGGGGGTGACCCGATTCCGTGTCAACATATTTCAGCAAAGGGGCACCCTGGGCGTCGTGATGAGGGTCATTCCTTCCACTGTACCTTCCATCGAGAGTCTGAATCTGCCGAAGGCCCTTTATCAGGTAGCTGAAGAAAAGACAGGGATCGTTCTGGTAACCGGTCCGACCGGCAGCGGAAAATCCACCACACTTGCGACGGTTATCAATGAGATCAACCAGAAGCATGCATACCACATCGTTACGATCGAGGATCCCATCGAATACATGCACATGCATCGACTGAGCACAATCAATCAGCGGGAGCTTGGCTCCGACACCACCACATTTGCGATGGCATTGCGCGCGGCTTTACGTCAAGCGCCCAAGGTGATTTTGGTGGGTGAAATGCGCGATCAGGAAACTACGGAGATAGCTCTGGAAGCAGCCGAAACCGGACATCTCGTTCTCAGCACCCTTCACACGATTGATGCTTCCAAGACAATCGACCGCATTATCGGTATCTTCCCGAAGTCCGATGAGCAGCAGATTCGAATCCGGTTTGCTCAAAGTTTTAAATGGGTAATTTCACAACGGCTTGTTCCTAAAGAAAAAGGGGGCCGGTTTGCGATTTTTGAAATCCTGAAATCGACTCAAAGAACCCGTGAATATGTCACCAAAGGGGAGCTGGAAGGAAGGTCACTGTTGGATGCCATGAATGATGGTTCCCTCGAAGGAATGCAGACTTTTGATCGCGAGCTGGAAAAAGCGGTCCGCAGAGGGATTCTGACCGAACAAACAGCACTCACTTATTCTACCAATGCGGGAAACTTGAAACTGCAATTAGAAGGACTCTCCAATGCTGACGGAATGGACATGGCCGGCATGATGGATGGTCAAAATCAACCCTCAATTCCGGCTGCCAAACCTGAGCCGATACCCCCTCCCAGGACTGAACGGAAGTCTGACGCACGACCTAAACCCAGAGAAACCAAGTTGCCCGATTGGATGGAGTGAGGCGAATCGATGGTTCTTGTTTGTCCCGGTTGCAAAAATAAAATCACGCTGGATGATGGAACTCTCCCAATTGGTATTTTTAAAGTTCGTTGCACAGGCTGTGGAAGATCGATTACAGCACAATTCAAAGATGAACCTGTTCCCACGCCTCCGCCTGCACCTGTGGCTGCACCAGCACCCGCAACTGTGGCGCCACCGCAGACCCCTCTCGGATACCAATCACACCCATCAGGATTAACGGAAAAATTCAGACCAGCCGGCACTTCAACGGACGCTACGGACGTTTCACCGGCCGTGCAAGCTTTCGTTAAGGATCAACTGGGAGTAGCAAAAAAGGAAATTCTAGACGCGATTCAATCTTTGTTTCAAGGTGCAACGATCGGCCAAACCAGCTCTGAAGAAGAACTGATTACTTCAAAACGAGCATTGATTTGTAGCGCTGACGACACCATCGCCGATACTCTGACGACAACGTTAAAGGGCATGGGTTATGAATGCGAATCCTGCACATCGGCAAGCGAAAGTTTGAAAACTGTCGATAGCCCGTACGGAGTCATTGTTTTAGATCCAGTGTTCCCCGATGATCCTGAAGGGGGCAAGAAATTGATTGGGCGGATCAACTCAAAAAAAGCAATCGATCGTCGTCAAACTTTCCTTGTTTTGATTTCATCGACACAAAAAACACTCGACGGCAATTCGGCATTTTTTAGCGGAGTAAATCTGATCCTGAACAAGGCAGACTTGAATAATTTTGAGATGACAGTCCGGCAAAGCCAAAAGGATTTTCAGCAGATCTATTCCACTTTTCGGCGTATCTTTGAGGAGAAACGGGATTCGTGAGCACTACAAAATGAGCGCCGGCATTTTGCCGGCATTGATGTTCGCCGGCTTGCAACCCGGCAAGCAGGACGTCCCGTCCGCCTTTCACGTATAATTTCCTGTTATGCTTTTTCAGCTCGTGCCCCTGTTCGGATATCTTGTGGGCACTGCTTTGCACACTCTGATCGCAACTCTGGTCATGGTGCGCAAGGAAAAGCGTCCCAGCGAAAGGGTATTTCTAATCCTTGTAATCTCTCTCGGAATCTGGCATTCAGGAAACCTGATCGCCTGGGTACTGCAAGGACTTGCCCATGGCGATTGGCTCATGTTTTCTCACCTTGCAAGAGCCATCGCATTTCTCGGACTGGCCGCCCTTCCCCCTTTGCTGGTCCACACCCATGTGGCTTTCTTGACCGATAGTGGATCTCCTTTTCTGACGCGAAGAATGCAAAATTTATTGCTAGCACTTTTCTACCTGCCACTGTTATGGTTCGTCCAGCCACTATTTTCGATGTTCATTTCTTCCAGTGTCGTGTCGGTCCAGTCCCTCAGTCCTTACATGCTTTTATATGTTTCCTGGTTTGTGATCTCTTTGCTTCTCTCCTCCGCGATCGATATCCGGCTGGCTCGCATACAAGAGGGTGAGCCATTCAAACATTTCTACAGAGTGCTGGGAACCACGCTCCTGTTTATCGCGATCCTCACGACCTTTACGTACATTCTTCGAGGGCGGGAATTTCCACAGCTTCGCGGGTATCTGGAAATGCTCAGCATCGCCGCTTCGATTGTGCCCAGCACGGTGCTCGCGTATTTCATTTACCGGTATAACTTCCTTGAGCTCGTAATCCGCCGGTCTTTCTTTGTTATTACTCTGTCGGTTGTAATTTTTGGAATGTATTTTCTGGGCGTCCGCCGATTATCGGTCTTTCTTGGTTCTTACTTCGACATCGTACCGGGACTATTCGAAGCGATTTCGATTCTGGCCATTGTTGTCACGTTCCCGATTTACAAGAAATGGCTGCAAAAAAGAGTGAATCAGGTCTTCTTTCGTGAATTTGGCTACTATCATCAACTTTTCAACGAACTGGAACAAAGCATCAATTCCATTTTTGGTGTGCAACCGCTGGTGGACTACATCCAAAGGACGGTTTCGCAGGTTTTGTTTCTGGATTGTGTGAACTTAAGCATATTTGATATTCGAGATGGGAAAATTAAGTTCCGCGCGACGACTCTTCCCGAACTACCTCCGGTCGATTCCATTGTGCGAAAGATCGAACAGGAACGCTCCCGGCTACTTCGTCTCGATGATGTGAAGGAAGAGAATGTTCAAACGGAAATAAAAAATCTCAACGCGATCTTCATCATCCCTGTGCGGCATAAAGGCATCCTGATGGGAATTTTCTCCTTTAAGGCGAAACCGCCCAGGCGTCCGATTCTCACTCAAGAGCTTGCCATGCTTCAATCCCTCGCGGCACAAACGGCAATGTCGGTTTCGTCCGCGTTATTGATGGAAGAAAAATTGGAGTTGGAGCGAGCCATGGCAAGAAAGGAACGTCTGGCTTCGATCGGTCAAATGGCGGCTACTCTTGCACATGAAATCAAGAATCCATTGAGCTCCATTAAGAGCATCACACAATCCCTGGAAGAGCAAATTCTGGATTCTGAAATCAAACAGGACCTGAGTGTGGTTGTGAGTGAGGTGGATCGGTTGAATCATTCTGTGAACCAGCTCCTGAGTTTCGCCCGCTCCTCTTCCCAGGATATCGGAGACGTTCCGCTGGTGGCTACGATGGAGCACGTGATCCGAATTCTGCAGAATGAATGCAAAGCGCAAAATGTCATAATTCAGCACCGGTATAACGGGAATATTCCGGATGTGTTTGGAAGCTCTTTCGGCTTGCAGGATATTTTTCTGAACTTACTTTTAAATGCTTTGCAGGCGATGCCTTCCGGTGGCGAAATCGATGTGGCGTATGAAGTTCGCGGAAATCTCGTGGAAGTCATCATTTCGGATAGCGGCCCTGGAATCCGTCCCGATCTGATCAGCCGCATTTTTGATCCGTTTTTTACAACAAAACAGAAAGGAACCGGTCTGGGTTTGGCCGTAGTGAAACAGAAACTTGCCGAATTTGGTGCGGATATCGATGTAACAAATTTGAAACCGCACGGATCTCAATTTACCTTAAGTTTCCCCGCGGGAAAAATGGCCGTTCAATAAAATGCGATTTTATTCACAAAAGATAACGAAGGGAACGAAGATTTAAACTCTTAGTTTTCTTTGTTATCTTTTGTTTAAAAATATGGAAAAGCCATTGTTGTTGATTGTGGATGACGAGCCGGCCTCTCGCTATGGAATCAAGAAAGCGCTGACTCAGTTTCGCTTTGCGATTCAGGAGGCAGGAGACGGGAAAGAGGCACTGGATAAGATTCAACAGCTTTTGCCCGATCTTGTCATCCTGGATGTAAATCTGCCGGTCATGGATGGACTCTCTGTGCTTTCACAGGTGCATCGCGAGAATTCGGTTCCGCTGGTGATCGTGATTACGGCGTATGGATCGGAGAAGATTGCAGTGGAGGCGATGAAACGAGGCGCCTACGACTACGTTTCCAAGCCCTACGATATAGAGGAGCTTCGTCTCGTAGTGTCCCGCGCGCTGGAATCCCTCCATTTGAAGCAGGAGAACCAGGAACTGCGAAAAGAGCTGGAACGGCGGTCCGGTTTCGGTCCAATTCTCGGTCAAACGGTTGCGATGAGAAAAGTCTTCGACATGATGGAAAAGGTGAGTTTGAGCGACATCACGGTTCTGATTCATGGAGAAAGTGGAACAGGGAAAGAACTCGTGGCCCGGGAAATTCATCGCAGAAGTCCGCGTCATAATAAGCCTTTCATCACGATGAACTGCGCCGCCTTGCCGGAAAATTTGATTGAAAGCGAGTTGTTTGGTCATGAGAGAGGCGCGTTTACAGGCGCAGTCCGGCAACGAAAAGGCAAATTTGAGCTAGCTCATGAAGGAACGATTTTTCTGGACGAAATCGGTGATATGAGTCTCAATACGCAATCCAAGATTTTGCGGATTCTCCAGGAAAGAAAGTTTGAAAGATTGGGTGGCGATGAAACTCATGAAGTGGATGTGCGAATCCTGTCCGCCACTCACAAAGATCTTATGACTGAAATCGAGAGTGGAAACTTTCGCAGCGACCTTTACTATCGCTTAAAAGTCATCGATGTCGAAATTCCTCCCTTGCGCGAGCGAAATGAAGATGTTCCGCTTCTGGTGGAACACTACCTGCGAGTGTTTTCTGAGAAGCACCACAAACGAGTGGAAGGGATGGAACCGGAGGGCATGAAGGTGATGCTTCGCTACCACTGGCCGGGAAACGTACGGCAGCTGGTAAATATCCTGGAAAGGGCAGTCGTACTCGCAGCAGGGCCGATGCTTCGCAAGGAGGATCTTCCGAATGAGCTGGAGCTGCCTTCCGGATTCACCGATACCTTTCTCGATGACCTCATGCACTTGCCTTTTAAGCAGGCGAAGGAAAAAATTGTAACCAGTTTTATGAAAGAATATTTAACCAGAAGGTTAAATGATAATGACGGAAACATCAGCCATACGGCTGCGGAACTTGGAATCCGGAGGCAGAGTCTTCAAACGATGTTACGGAGGCTGGGAATCAAATGATTCGAGTATCCGGTCTCTTTGTCCAGACAAGCATGCGGGTTCTGCGCGAGCAGGAAGATTTCTGGTATGGCTCGTTGCCGTCAGGTGTGCATGAAAAAATCCGATACTCTTTCGCGCTGGGTTTTTTTGCTTTCGCCGGTTATCTGTTTTCCTACACGGTTCGTGGAACGATCTGGAACGTCTGGCCTTTCATTCAAACAACAATGGATGTCGGAAGCGGACTTGTATTCGCAGGTATGCAGTGGATTCTTTTTGGGATTTTTCCACTATTGAGTTCGTTGATTCTGGAGATTGTTTTTGCACGATCGAAGCGGCCGGCCGATTTTGAACAACTTTTAACCATCAGCACCTATTCCATGACTCCGCTTTCACTGGCTTCGTTGTTTGTCGGAGTTCCTTTCTTCGATCGGATTTTCGCGACCCTTGGATTTGCTACCTTCCTCTTCTTTTTGTATTACGGCTTCCGGTACACATTGAATTTTACAATCGTGCGGTCTGCGGGCAGTACACTCTTCTTTTTTCTTCTTTTTGCTTTGATCAGGCAAATGTTCGTATTTGCAATCGGATATTAGTGAATTCTTCCAACCCCCCTCTGACTCCCCCCTTCATAAGGGGCGAGGGTCGTTACGTGCGTTTCATCCATTTATTTCTACTGCTTGTGATTACTCTTGGATTTCGGATCGTTCAACTGGAAGCGGATCCACCATCCGATTTCAGCTGGAGTGGTGGATATTTTGCGGATGAAGGCTTCTGGAGTCACAACGCAAGAAATGCCGTGCTATTCGGAAATCCGGTTCTGGATGAATGGGACGCGAGCATCGTAAGTCCGGTATTTGCCCGTAGTCAGCAATTGCTTTTCGCGCTATTTGGCGCAGGATTTACTCAGGTTCGTTTGATCGGAATCCTCTCCTCTCTTCTCATCGCAGCCGGTTCTTTTCTGCTTTTTCGTTACCAATTTGATCAGCAGACATCTTTCTTCTTTTCGATTCTGGTTTCGTTGAACTATCCGATGATGGTGCTGGGTCGGCAGGGGATTCTGGATCCCTTTGCTGCCGCCCTTTGTTTGATCGCGCTGGTTCTGGCGCTTCGTGGCACCGGTCCTTCCAGTTTTGTGGCGGGTGTTTTTCTCGTACTTTGCTGTGTGACCAAATACCTGATGATTTACGCAGCAGTTCCTTTTGTTTTTGTGGTATGGAACTCTAAAAAATATGTTTCGTTTTTTGCCGGGCTTGGAATCACCGCTTTGTTGTGGTTTTTTATGAATTATCTTCCTCACAAAGAACTGTTGGGCTCATACAGCGCTTACTATGCATCTCAGCAGAGTTGGGAAATTGACGCAGTACTGAAGAATATTGTGCTTCAGCCCTTCTATTTATATTTCGTGAAAACTCCTGCAATTCTTTGCCTCGGAAATTTTGCACTCTGGTTCTGGTTGGTGCGCTACAAGAGTTCCGGGAAGCTGGAAAAAGTTTGTTTCCTCTGGTTGTTGAGCGGAATTCTTTTTTTTGCTTTGTGGAAATATCGGCCCTTTCGCTATTACACTTCGTTGATTCCACCGCTCGCAGCGATGGCCGGGTTTGCTCTCCTCCGGTGGAAAGAGTCAAGCGACGCGATTCGATCGACCAAATTCCGTTCGCTGATCTTTGTGGGAATTCTTTTGCCGGTTCTGCAAATGGGTTTCGTGCTTTTCGACCACTTCGCGGGCTGGAATATGATTCCACCGCAGCTCGGAATAAACCCCATAGACGCCGTGTTGCTGATCTTGTTGAGCGGAGTCCTGATATGGAGTTTAAGTGCGGGTGAAAGACGATTCAAATATGTGGCCTTAGCCTTCGTTGTAGTTTTCCTTCTTTCGGATTTTCGAAACTATCTTGGCTGGATGATAAAGCCTGAGTACGCTGCGGTTCAGATTTCCCGAGATCTTCAGAATCGGGCTCCGAACGGAGTTGTGACCGGTCAATGGGCTCCTGAATTGTGTCTGGGAAACAATCTCAGGGCAATTCCGGTGTGGCAAGGATTTGTCAATTCGAAAAATCCTTTTCAGAGATTTGGCATTACTCATGTATTGCAGTGGAAATATCCATTGGGAGGTGAAAGGTTTGAACAATGGTATCCGGAGGATTTTAAAAAGTTTCATTTCGTAACAAAATACCGTATTAAAGATTCGGATTTAGTCTTGTATGAACGGAAAGAGGAGAAT